>NZ_BDUF01000018.1:0-34911 GCF_002335525.1 Effusibacillus lacus | reverse complement strand
TTGAAATCCTTGTTTCAAAGCAGCAAATTAGTGCCTTATAATCACCTATTCCAAGAGTTGGCGATCCTATGCCCAAGTCTGTTAACATAATCCAAAAGACCGACTCCAACTCACTCCAGTTCCTATAAAAAGGTCTACCGTCACTTGAAAAGAGGCCTACCACCACATGTACAGAGCCTTTCATCTGCCCCATTACCATTCAGATGATACGGAGATAAGTCAAAATTGAGATTAAGACAGCAAGTTGTAAAAGCGCCCGGTTCTCTAACCAAGCGCTTCTTCACGTCCTTTCACCAAGTCCACCTTTGTCAGTACAAGAATTCCAATTCCGAAGAACAGCACCAAAGACAGGATCCCCCAGCGGCTGGAGTCGGTAAACAGAGCGATCAACCCGAAGACAAGCGGTCCCAATACGGAAGCGAACTTGCTTGAAAGACTCAGGAAACCGAAAAATTCGGCAGAGCGGCTGGGCGGCACCAAACTGCTGTAGATCGAACGGGCAACTGCCTGGCTTCCCCCCTGCACCAGGCCGACCATCATCGCCAGCAGATAGAAATGAAGGCTGTTCTGCATGAAGAATCCAAGGACGGATATCAATACATAGGTGGATAAAGAAATATACAAGGAAGGTTTAGAGCCTACCCGCTCTGCGATCTTGCCAAACAAAAGCGTAAAGGGAATGCCGACAAACTGGGTGATCAACAGGGCTGTGATCAAATCCGTTGTGCCGATTCCAATCTCTTTCCCATATATGGCTGCCATTGTAATGATCGTGTTGATGGCATCATTGAAAAACCAAAAAGCAATCAGGAACTTGATCAATTCCCGGTATTTTAGGATCTCCCGCAGTGTGTTCCAGATCCGTGTAAAGCCTGTTCTCGCATATTGGGAAACAGTCAACCCGGTTTGTGCTGGGCGGCTTTTTACATGTCGGAACAAAGGCAGTGAAAACACAAACCACCAGATTCCCACACTCGCAAAGGAAAGATAGGTGGCAGTTGTGGTGTCGGGTATGCCAAACAATTCATGTTTCATAATCATGGCAAGGTTGATGGTCAACAAGAGTCCACCGCCCAGATAGCCGAATGCATAGCCTTTCGAGGAAATGTAATCCCGCTTTTCATAGGGAACCAAATCAGGCAGCAGCGAGTCATAGAATACATTGCCTCCGGTATACCCGATGATGCCAAAGACCACCAACAGGGAGGCCAGCAGGTAGTCTCCTTTTCCCACGAAGATCATAAGGACGGATGCTATCATGCCGGTATATGCAAACAAACGGAGAAATCGGATCTTTGAGCCCGACATGTCTGCGATGGCCCCAAGCACCGGGGCCATCACCGCAACAATCAACATTCCGATGGACTGGGTAAACCCCCAATAGGAAGTTGCCGTAGTCTTGTCAAGATTGCCGGCAGCCACTTCCGAATAAAAAATCGGCAGTACGGCGGCAATCATTGTGGTAACAAAAGCGGAGTTGGCCCAATCGTACATGACCCATCCGCGTACCGCTTTCTGGTCCATAGTATGACTCCTTTGGAAAGTGATGGTTTTACCTATTATATAGCAACGGGCAGACTCCGATGTTAAGTTTTTCTAAAGAAAAAAATCCTCCGGCTACCGGACAAACCGGAAACCGGAGGTTTGGTTTCTTTTGGTTTGCTATTGGAATTTACGAATGTACAACAACCCCAGATACTTCGTTTGCAACTTTGGTTATCACTTCCGCAGGCAAACGGAAGACCACACCGGAGGGATCCAGTTGGACAGCCTGCACAATGGTCTGCAGATCGGAAGGACTGATGCTGAATTCTGCAAATGTCTCGGGCAATCCGATTTCGCGGCGGAGTTCCCGGATCTGAGCCGTCACAATCCCCAAACATTGAACGGGATCGGCAGGCAGGTTCTGAATGCCAAGTGCTTCGGCAAATCCGTGGATCCGCGACAGGTAGAAAGGAGCCAACGATTCCATGACGCTAGGCAGCAGCACAGAATTGGCCAAGCCGTGCGGGATATTGAACCTGGCTCCGAAGGCATGAGCCATGTTGTGAACCGGGATGGCGTTCAGTGTCAGGGAGAATGCCTGAATCGCCATGGTGCTAGCCATCAGCATGTTGGCCCTCGCCTGAATATTGGTGCCTTCATGAACAGCGTTTCGGAGATTGTCACGAATCAAAAGGATCGATTGCAGGGCAAACGCATCCGCCATCGGGTTGTTTTGCGGGGAGAAGTAGGCTTCCACCGCATGGGTAAGCGCGTCAAATCCCGTAAAGGCGGTAATTTTCGGAGGCAGTCCGGTGGTCAGTTCCGGGTCAAGAATTGCAAAATCCGCGTTAATAAACGGATTGATCAGGTTCATCTTGATACCGGCAGCTTCGTTGTAAATCACGGCGATGGGAGATACTTCGGCTCCCGTCCCGGCAGTAGTGGGGATGGCGACATGCGGTATGAAAATATACTGTGCCTCAGGCCACATTTCCATCGTATTGCCCAGCAATCCCGCCCGAATTTCGTTGATTTTTTTATGCAGCATCCACTTTATGCCTTTTACTGTATCCAGCACGCTGCCCCCGCCCAATGCAATCAGGGAATCTGCATTCAAGTCCTTGAAGAAACGGGCTCCCCGGTTGACGATTTCCGATTTTGCATCCTGTTCAATCTCGTCAAACACCCCGGCCAGTTGTACACCACCTGGCATCAGATTGAACAGTTGGACGATTTTGTCCGTAATGCCTGCATTTGTCAAACCTTTGTCGGTGAAAAGTACGGCTCTTCGGCCGCCGAGTCCTTTGATCAGTTCCGGCAACAGGCTTCTGGAACCTGCACCGCTGTTAACCGTCGTACGAAAGGCAAACTGGAAAAATGACGATTGCATCGGATCACCCACTTTGTTCAGAATGGTTGTTATCAAAACAGGATGGCGCCAAGCCAGGGTCTTTGGCTCAGTTCGGTCGTCAGGGAATAGTGGACATGTTTGATCTGGGTGTACTCGTCAAGTGCATGGCGACCCAGTTCGCGTCCAAAGCCACTCTGCTTGTATCCGCCAAAGGGCGCGTCGCTGCGGAACATGTGCCAGTCGTTGATCCAAACGGTTCCTGCTCTGAGTTCTCTTGCCACTTGATAGGCCTTGTTTACATCCCGTGTCCAAACCCCGGCTGCCAACCCGTAAATGGTATCGTTGGCCAATGTAATGGCCTCTTCCGGATTGGAATATTTGATTACGGAGAGAACGGGACCAAAGATCTCCTCACGGGCAATCTTCATATCGTTTTGCACATCCGCGAAAATGGTGGGTTCCACATAGAATCCTTTGTTCAGGCCGGGCCCGCTGATCCGTTTGCCGCCGCAAACCAGGCGTGCCCCTTCCTGAATGCCGGCTTCGATGTAACCGAGGACCGTTTCCAATTGCTGCTCGGATACAAGAGGGCCCATTCCGACTGTCTCATCGAGCGGGTTTCCGATCTTAATGGCAGAGGCGGCAGCCGCAAGCCGCTCCAGCACTTCCTCGTAGATCGATTCATGTACCAGGACCCGGGTTCCTGATTCGCAGACTTGACCGGAATGCAGGAACACGCCAAACAGAATGCCCGGGATGGCAAGCTCCAGATCGGCATCAGGCAATACAATGGAGGGGGATTTGCCCCCCAGTTCAAGCGTCACGCGTTTCACTGTGCCGGATGCCAACTGCATGATCCGTCGGCCCACTTCGGTGGAACCGGTAAAGGCAATCTTATCCACCAGGGGATGGGTTATGAGCGTTTCACCCACGCTGTTGCCGGGTCCGGCCACCACATTGAACACCCCTGCCGGAACGCCGGATTGAACAGCCAGTTCCGCCAGTTTCAGGGTTGAGAGGGGGGTGTTGGAAGCCGGCTTCACCACTATGGAGTTCCCCATTGCCAGTGCGGGTGCCAATTTCCACATGGCGAGGATCATCGGAAAGTTCCAGGGTGTAATGGCGCCCACCACACCGATCGGTTCCCGCCAGATCTGATTGTTGCTGGGTTGCGGGAAGGCAACCACCGGCAGCGATTGGACATATTGGTACTCCAATGCAAATTTGGCCGTCTGCTGCAGAAGATCCACCAACTGCAGGATGTCGGAGTTGGCAATCCGCCGGACTGTGCCGCCGGAGCTGATCGCCTCAAGGAAGACCAGTTCCTGGGCATGTTCGATAATCTTGTGAGAGAATGCGATCAGGATCTTTGCTCTTTCCTGCGGGGTCTTTCTTGACCAAATCCCGGAGTCGAAGGACTTGCGGGCAGCCTGGACGGCAGCTTCCATATCTTCTCTGGTGCCCTTTGCCACTTTCGCCACCACTTCTCCGTCGGCGGGATTGATCACATTGAATGTTTCGCCGGAACTGGAGGGTCTCCAGGTTCCGTCAATAAAAAGCGGGAACTCCAATACTTGTACTGCGGTTGTCATTTCTACGCCCCCTTGCGAATGGTTTGCTGGAACAATGCAAGAAGTCCCTTACAGTACTCCAAGTAAAGTTTCGGATGTTTTATAAATTTCTTCCATGGTCTGCCCCTTTGCTCTGGCAAGAACCTCCATGCGGATTTGCAGCTGTTTCATTGAATATGCGACAGAATCTTCCGCCCGAACACCAAAACCGCTTGCTTCCCGGCCGCCCATGTTTTCCTGATTGAGAGCGATGGAAAGGGGTGCCAATTGTTCCATGGTTCCGGCCACCAGATCGTACAGATGAGGATGTTCGCAAATCATGCGCTGCAGCAGGAATGTGCCGTAGCCGATATGGCGGGATTCGTCTGTCTTCAGATAGCCGATCCCTTTTAACAGTCCCGGCATGATGCCCGCTTTCTTTACCCCTTCATAGAAAGCCCAATACCCGGTTTCGGCCAATACGCCTTCAATGAACATGTTATAAACAGTGGATGCCTCCGCAATCGCTTCCGGTGACTGGTCATGAACCAGACGTCCCAAGCTTTCCGGAAGAACCTCATAAAAGATCTTTCGATAAGCCGGAGTGTGATAGACGGACAAATCCCCCGTTTCGCCGAGCTCATTCAGGAGCAGACGGAAGAACTCGGTGTGTTTGGCTTCTTCAAACAGGAAGGTTGTCAGAAACATCTCCTCTTCGATTCGCCCCTCTTTGGCAATCACCATAATGAGCGGAAGGAGGTCCAGTGTAACCGCTTCTTCACCGGCCTGAAACTGGGCAATCAACCGCAGCGTGTCTTCCCGTTGTTCATCGGTAAGCTGTTGCCAGTGCACCTTGTCCTCGCTGAAATCAATGTCCTTCGGATTCCATACGCCAAACCGCTTGGCCTTCTCGTAAAGGCGATAAGGAAGCGAATCCGTGCGGAGCCCTCTGGAGCTGGTTGTAATCATTTCAGTCCTCATCGTACTTTCCTCCCCTAAATCAAAAATAGTTATGGCATAAAGAATCATGCCTACCAAACAACCGTTTGATTTGTTGAAAAAAAAAGAATTTTCATTCGAGATCAAGTCTGCTAGAATGAAACTGCTTACAATTTCCATGATACGCGTTTGACCAAAAGTTCATATCCCCTAAAATGTAGGGAGGTAGAATTATGATCAATACGCACCTTAGAGACTCCTTCCAGGATTTGATATCCGCTGCACACGAAGAGAAACTTGAGATGGCCCTCAGGGGATTCGTTACGTATTTTCGGTTCTCCAGGGCCTCACTGTTTGCTTACTCCCCTCTGACTTACAAGGGGGAGGGGCTCCTCCGGATTGAGAAGGACACGATCTACCGATTTGAAGAGATCAGGGAGGATGTCCGCTCCATTCCTCCCGTTTATTCGGCAATCACGGGCTGCAAACCGGAATTCGTCCCCCACTGCATCAATCATTTTCCCATCAAGTATGTGAAACAATTTGAATTAAGCTCTTTGGTGGTGGTGCCCATCACCAGGGCAAACACAATCCTGGGGGCGGCGCTGGTGGACCGTTACGAGGGGGAGGAAGCGATTGAAGAGCTTCTGCCATCCCTGTTCAAATACGGAAGAGTCGTGGGAGAGATCATTGCAGCCCCTGGTCAAAAGCAAAAAACGACTCCCCTAAGCAACCGCGAAACAGAGGTTCTTCAGCGGATGTCCCTGGGGGAAAGCATCAAACAGATGGCGGATCACATGCGGATCAGTGAGTTTACCGTTCGCGACTACATAAAGTCTGCCATGAGAAAAATGGGGGTCCAGCACCGGGCGCAGGCTGTGGCGGAAGCGATGCGCCAAGGTATAATCGAGTAATGGGCAAAAAGATTGAACTTCCGAATGGGCTGTATGGAAAAGACATATTCCATACAGCCTTGCTTATTTGAAATTCCTTAGAGATCAATTTCTCATGATCCCGTCGGGCTGTTATTGTTGTTTTTAGGGCTTGCAGCAGCCATAGTCAATTTGTTAATGACCTATCATATTTTCACTGGAATCGGAGCCATGGCGAAAACTTACGGACTCTGGGAGCTTGCTCAAACTTCCGAGTCCAGATGGAAGATTTACCTGTATACTATGGTTGCAGTAACCGCATTCACTTCTGTTGCATTCCTGTTTCCTGCCCTAATGACTGTTTTCTTTTTCCCTGTGCTGATCGCAGGAATCATTGCTTATGTCCTGTTCCTGATGCTGATCAGGCAGGCTGATCAATCCTTCCGAATCTAAGACAAGAATTTGCCGATTCCTTTTGAAGTGGGGGCCTGATTAACGGCACTGAGTGCCGCTGTTTTGGTCAGTGTTTTTAAGGCCGATTCCCCTACTCGTGGTATAATGACTTGTCGGTGGCGCCAACGAGAAGAAAACTATAGTGGAGTTCTATGGAAAAGAGGAATACATATGAAACAGTTGAGCCAGACTTGGGATTTGGACGTATTCTTTCCCGGGGGAAGCGAATCGAAGGAATTTGCAGCTTATCTTGACGTGTTAAAGCAAGATATCCACCAGCTTCAGCAACTGATTCAGCAAACTCGGGTGCCGCAATCGGCCGAAGAGGCGGAATCCCTGAACCGTACCATCTACCTGGTTCAAAATATTGAGAGCCGTTTGCGGGAAGCGATGTCGTTTACCGAATGTCTGACGGCACAAAATGTCAAAGATGACAAAGCAAAGCTGTTGTACGGGAAAGTGGTGCAGCTTCACAGTTCCTATTCGTCGGTCATGATTGATTTTGACATACTCATCCTGCGGATTCCCCAACCGGTATGGGAACGATTTCTTTCAACTGAAGCGGTACAGCCCATTGCGTTCCCCCTGAATGAACGCAGGCAGCGAGCTGCCGAAAAGCTCTCCCCCGAACTGGAAGTGCTGGCCAATGACCTGGCGGTTGACGGGTACCATGCCTGGTCTGACCTCTATAGTAAGGTTGTAGGCCGCATCACCATTCCTGTCGAGAAGGACGGGGAGCCAAAAGAGCTTTCTGTCGGGCAGGCGTGGAACATGTTGAGCCATGAAGACCGTTCGGTCCGAATGTCGGTATTCAACAAGTGGACAGAAGAATGGGCCAAAAGTGCGGAACTCTGTGCCCATGCCCTGAACCACCTGGCAGGTTACAGGTTGAATCTGTACCGCCATCGCGGTTGGGAATCGGTTCTGAAAGAGCCGCTCGACATCAACCGCATGTCGGAGCAAACCCTCAAGGCCATGTGGAATGTAATTGAACAGAACAAGGACACTTTGGTGGAATATCTCAACCGAAAAGCCAAACTTTTGGGGCTTGAGAAGCTCAGTTGGTATGATGTACAAGCGCCGATTGGCGATGTGACAAGGAAGATCAGCTATGAGGAAGGGGCTGCCATCATTGTGGAACAGTTCTCCCGTTTGGCTCCGCGCATGGCTGATTTCTCAAGAAGGGCTTTTGAGGAAAGATGGATTGAAGCGGAAGACCGTCCGAACAAGAGACCCGGCGGTTTTTGCACCAGCTTTACTGACAGCAAACAGACACGAATCTTTATGACCTACGCCGGCACTTCTGATAATGTATCCACCCTCGCCCACGAGTTGGGGCATGCCTTCCACCAGCATGTAATGGACGATCTGCCGCAAATGGTGCAAAACTATGCGATGAACGTGGCGGAAACTGCTTCCACTTTTGCAGAAATGGTGGTGGCGGATGCAGCGGTAAAGAACGCGAAAACCGATCAGGAGCGGTTGGTGCTGTTGGAAGAGAAAGCACAAAGCTGCGCTACCTTCCTCATGAATATCTATGCACGGTTTTTGTTTGAGACAGCCTTCTATGAAAGAAGAAGGGAAGGGCTTGTCAGTGTAGAGGAATTGACGCAACTGATGGTGGAGGCGCAGAAACGGGCATTTGGGGATGCTCTTGGCGAATATGATCCTTACTTCTGGGCATCAAAGCTGCACTTCTATATTACGGATGTGCCTTTCTACAACTTCCCATACACCTTCGGGTATCTCTTCAGTTATGGGGTTTATGCCCGCGCCCTGCAGGAAGGACCTTCGTTTGAGGAAAAATATGTCGCGCTGTTGCGGGACACGGGCCGCATGACGGTGGAAGACCTCGCGCAAAAGCATCTGGATGTGGACCTCACCCGGCCTGATTTTTGGCAAAGTGCGGTGAACCTGGCTCTGGAGGACGTGAAGGAGTTTTTGCGATTAACCAG
This sequence comes from Effusibacillus lacus, assembly GCF_002335525.1. Taxonomy (NCBI): domain Bacteria; kingdom Bacillati; phylum Bacillota; class Bacilli; order Caryophanales; family Alicyclobacillaceae; genus Effusibacillus; species Effusibacillus lacus. Next base: position 26,306 of record NZ_BDUF01000018.1, on the reverse strand, counting down.
ATGAGCGGAAATCGCATTAACCCCTTCTCTTTAACCGAAATATGTCTTCATCGTGTTTTGATACGTTTTCCTTGATGTAATCCAAGCGTTCATTGATTGCTTTCACTTCATCTTTGACTTCCTTCAGTTCTTCTTGGATGGAATGGACTTTAACCGTAAGTTGTCCGACTTGTTGATGTACCAATTCGATTTTTTCAACCTTCTCCAAAATGGTTTGAAGCAACCCAATAACTTGCGGTTCATTGTCCATTCTCACATTCTCCTCTCAATCCTGTCTCAAGTATAAAACAAAGGGAGTTCAGAATCCAACCCTTTGACTTCCAACAGTTCGCAGGGTGTCAGTTCAACAGTTTGGATTTCCGGAACTGAGTATAGTTTTCCGATTCGACGAAGCCGCCTTGTGTTGTATCAAGGCGGCTTTATCGTAAATTGTTACTTTGCAGATAAACGATCGGAAAATCGACTGACGAGAAATCTTTGTCATTGGTTACAAAAATTTGGGTGTCCTCCAAAATGGCCGTTGCCAGTTGAATCGCATCGGGGGTCTTGAGGCGGTATTGATTCCGCAATTCGGCCGCCCTGTCGGCCACATGAAAATCTACTGCTCTTACCTTCATGTTTGGAAAGCTTGAAAGTAATCCCCGGTATTCTTCCACCAGCCTTATATTCCCCTTTTTGTATGGATGGCTAAGAATTTCCGTTACTGTCAGAGTCGATGTAACTGCCTGCAAGTCGCCATTCTCAATCTTTCGGAACAAATGAAGCAAGAACTTCTCGTAAGGCGAACCTTCCATCAAATAAATAAAACAGTTGGAATCAAGCGATATTTTCTGGACGGTTTCCAGGTCTATTCGTCCCATGAATCGATTCCTTCTTCAAGTTGTTTTTTGGCATTTTCAAAGGAGCCGTAATTTTTTTTGTTTAGATTGGCCAGATATTCGGTTTTGCTTTTTTGGGGACGAACCACAATCGTACCATCCTCCTGAACTTTCCAGAGCAAGCTGTCTCCTTCCCCTATTCCTGCGGCCTCTCGAACATGCATAGGCACCACAGTCTGATATTTCTTTCCTATCCTACTCTCGTATAATGACATACCAATCACCCCTTGGTATGATTTTAACATCTCTTCCTACCGAACGCCAATCAATTTGATAAAACCTTCTGCAAAGAAGCAGGTATGGAAATTGTTACATCCGGATGGTACGATTAGTACGGCATAAACTCTTCACTCCCGTTGAAGGATAAGAATGGAATTATGGTTTGAGGTGACAGTATGCTGAAGCGTTTGATCCCGTCGCTTTATGTGCAATCCATCTACCATATTGACCTGGATGAGTTGATAGCACAGGGCATCAAAGGGATTATTACCGATCTGGACAATACACTTGTATCCTGGGACTCGCCTTACGCGACACCGAAGCTGGTTGCATGGCTGGAAGATGTCAAAGAGCGTGGTCTCCGGGTTTGTATCGTCTCCAACAATAAAAGAATCCGGGTTGAAGAATTTGCCCGCCCTTTAAACCTGCCTTGCATCCATGGGGCCAGAAAACCGGTCCGCGGGGCGTTTCGCCGCGCCATGCAGATCATGGGGACGAAACCGCATGAAACCGTAGTAGTGGGTGACCAGATCTTTACCGATGTTCTTGGTGCCAACCGGATGGGGTTGAATTCGATTCTGGTGCTGCCCATTGCGACAAAAGAATGGCCCGGCACCAAGGTATTGCGCTCCATGGAGCGGATAGTGCTGAAAGGTCTCCGCAAACGGGGAATGATTCCTTGGGAGGAGTAAAGGATGAAAGCTGAAGTGAAAGTTTGCACCGGATGCGGAGCGCCTCTTCAAACCGGGCAGCCCGAGAGTCCCGGATACACGGTAGCCTCTGCATTGGAAAGGGAACATCCGGTGTGCAGAAGGTGTTTTCGAATTCGTCACTATAACGAAGTCTCTTCCGTGGCTGTAGATGATGACGAATTCATCAAGATCGTAAGTGAGATCGGGCGGAAGAAAGCGCTTGTAGTCAAGGTTGTCGATCTGTTTGATCTTGCCGGTTCGTGGATAGACAATCTCCGCAGATACATAGGTTCCAATCCTGTATTTCTTGTTGCCAACAAAGTGGATGTGCTTCCGAAGCAGACCAATCTGGAGAAGGTGGAAATGTGGCTTCGCAAAGAGGTGGAGAAGAAGGGGATCCTGCTGGAAGGAATCGCGCTTATATCCGCCGGCAAAGGGTACGGATTGAAGCATGTCAAGACCTTCATTGAAAGATACGCCAATGATCGCGATGTGTATGTTGTGGGAACAGCCAATGTAGGGAAATCCACTTTGATCAACCGTTTGATCCGGACGTTTGGGGAAACAGGGGATGTGGAACTGACCACCTCCCGCTACCCCGGAACCACTCTCTCTTCGGTGCGTGTTGCAATCCCAAACTACAAACACCACTTGATTGATACGCCAGGCATCATGACATCACACAGGCTTTCGGATCTCGTTTGCCCCAAATGCCTGAAGCAGATTGTTCCGGACCGAACCATCGACCCGACAGTCTTCCAACTGAATGACAAACAGACATTGTTTGCCGGTGGACTGGCCCGGTTTGACTTCGTCAAAGGAGAGCGGCAGCCGTTTGTGTGCTACTTTGCGAATCAACTGGAACTTCACCGGACCAAACTTGAAAATGCGGATACCTTGTATCGGAAGCACCTGGGCGGGCTTTTAACCCCTCCTTGCGGTGACTGCGGCGACCACCTGCGCGATTTGGTTACCCACAAAATCAAGATCAAAGAAGGAAGCAGCAAGGATGTTGTGATTTCAGGTCTCGGTTGGTTCTCTGCCAGAGGGAACGAATGCGAAGTGCATGTGCATGTTCCCAGAGGGGTTGACGTATCAATCCGGCGTGCCATCATTTAGGGTCTGAAGGGTATCACCACCCTGATGTAAAAATATTGCAAATTTTTGCCGAAACACGTCATACCTGCCCGAATACTCGCATACGGTAAAATACACGATACCGATGGGTAGGGGAGATTGGTATGACCCAACAGATACAAGAGCACAAACGATTGGTGGAACGCCGGATTAGTACTCTCAACGGACCTGTCAGAATGGACGAACTGATCGACCATTTGCGCAGGGAAGTGTCTTTGGTTCGGCGGGACGATCCGTCACTTGACGATTACCATCTTCATGATATAAAATTGTCGTTTCAGACCAGCGAGATTCTACTGCAGATCGATTTCCGGAAATAGAAACGAACATTCCCTCTGCACACCCTTAACGGGGTGTTTTTTACTAAGCAAAACTTTGGTATAGTAGGGGGGAGTATGAAACGGAGCGGAGGAAACGCATGGAGAAAGGCGGACATTTGACCCTAACCGGGTTGTTTGGCCATCCGGTTGGCCATTCCCGTTCACCGCAGATGCACAATGCGGCTTTTGCTGCTTTGGGGCTCCCTTATGTGTACGTGGCATTTGATGTTCACCCCGACCGGCTTCGGACGGCTGCCGAGAGCATCCGGGCTTTGGGCATCCGGGGCGTGAATGTAACCATCCCCCATAAGGTTGAAGTTATGAAGTATCTTGACCGCATTGCACCGGAGGCGGACATGATCGGGGCGGTCAATACGATCGTGAATGAAAACGGTGTTCTGGTCGGGCATAATACAGATGGAAGCGGGTATGTCCGTTCGCTTCTGGAAGAGACGAAGCTGAATCTTGCCGATGCCAAGGTGCTGGTGTTGGGGGCTGGCGGTGCCGCCCGCGCGGTGGTAAGCGCCCTGGCCATGAAGGGGGCCGGGGACATCCTGATTGTCAATCGTACCCGTGAAAAAGGGGACGAACTGGCACGCAGAATTTCGTCCTTATGCAAGGCCCACTCGGTGACATACGATGATCTTCCGGAATTGATGCAAGACGTTCGTCTTGTGGTAAATACCACTTCTGTCGGAATGTACCCCCAAATTGAGGAATGTCCGCTGGACACATCCCTGCTGCATGAGGGATTGGTCGTATCGGATCTGATATACAACCCGCTGGAAACTCGCTTGCTGAGGGAAGCCCGCTTGCGGGGGGCAATCCCGCATGGCGGCCTCGGAATGTTTGTCTACCAAGGGGCGGAGGCCTTCACATTGTGGACAAGCGTGGAAGCGCCGGTTGCCATCATGAGAAAAGCGATAAAGGAGAAGTAACGTGCTCACAGGTAAACAGAAAAGGTATTTGCGCTCATTGGCTCACCATCTTGATCCGATCCTGCAGGTTGGCAAAGGTGGGGTTTCGGAAAATATGCTGGATCAGGTTTCCCTTGCCTTGGAAGCCAAGGAATTGATTAAAGTGTCGATTCTCAACAATTGTGAATTTGACAAAGACGAAGTGGCGGAGCAGCTGGCGGATGGAACCGGATCGGAACTGGTACAGTTGATTGGAAAGACGGTCGTTCTGTACCGGGAGTCCAAGGAACATAAACAGATCGAATTGCCAAAGTAACATGAAACATTGTGTCGGCCTGTTCGTATCCATTGGAAAAGGGAACGGGCGGCAGGAGGTGTCGGGATGAGAATGGGACTGTTTGGCGGAACCTTTGACCCGATTCATATCGGTCATCTGGTGGCTGCCAGGCTTGCCAAGGAAGCTTTGCAGCTTGATCGGGTAATCTTCATTCCCTCCGGAATTCCTCCGCATAAATCCGGAAGAGAGATCACTCCAGCAGGAAACCGATTTGAGATGGTAAAGCTTGCGGTGGAGCAGGAACCTGATTTTTCGGTGTCAGATTGGGAAATCAGGCGTGAGGTGCCATCTTATACTGTGGACACCCTGGAATCTTTTGCGTCTCAATTTCCGGATGATGAGCTATACTTTATTGTGGGAGCCGATATGCTCTACGATTTCCCGAATTGGCACAATCCGGGGCGAATTTTGGAAATTTGCCAGGTGATCGGCATGACCCGTCCGGGGTTTGCTCTGGACGAGTGCAGGACTTTGCTGCGAACCTCGATGCTCCTGCCGGAGCATCGAATTCATTTTGTCGAGATGCCCGGACTCGAGATTTCTTCCACCTGGCTGCGGGATCGGCTGCGGCAGAGAAGGTCCGTTCATTACCTGATTCCTGACCGGGTGATTCGTTTCATTGAGGAGAATGGGTTGTATGACAGAGGACATGATTCGTGAAAGAGTCAAAGCGGAATTGAAAGAGAAGCGATTCCGCCATGTGGAGGGAGTCGTTCAGACGGCGGACCGGTTGGCCCGAATTCATGGCGCCAATCCGGAACATGCGAGGCTTGCGGCATGGATTCATGATTTTTGTCGGCAGTGGCCGAAGGAAAAATTGGTGCAGACGGCGAAAGATATGAATATAGAAGAACAATACTTCGAAATGCCCGAACTGCTTCACGGTCACATAGCAGCCGGTCTGGCGCCGCAGGAATTTGGAATCACGGATGAGGATGTGTTGAATGCGGCAAGATTCCATACTTCAGGCCGTACAAATATGTCCCTCCTTGAGAAAGTGGTCTATCTTGCAGATGCGATTGAACCTGGCCGGAAATATCCGGCAGTCGAGGAGATCCGAAAGGTGGCGGAAGAGGATCTTGACCTGGCGCTGGCTCTCTCGTTTGACAATACGATTGAGTACCTGATTCAACGCCGGGAACCGATTTTTCCCTTGACAGTCATTGCTCGCAATGGGATCTGGCGGAAAGTCAAGGAAAGTCGGAGCGAGCAAGCCTCTTTTGACATAAAATAAGTAGCAGGACCATTCTAAATTTTCCTAGGAGGCATGTGCATGGGTGAAAAAATGGTGGAATTTGCAAAGATTGCGGCCGAAGCGGCTGCAGACAAGAAGGCGAAAGACATTATAATGCTCGATATACGAGGGTTATCAGTAATCGCGGATTATTTCGTCTTATGCAGCGGAAATTCCACTACTCAGGTGCAAGCCATCGCGGAAGCGGTGAAGGAAAAGATGGAGAAAAAAGGACTCCGCGTTCGCGGCATGGAAGGTTATGACGAAGCCAAATGGGTCCTGATTGATTGCGGGGACGTGGTCGTTCACGTGTTCCGCACGGAGGAAAGGGAATTTTACAATCTGGAACGCGTTTGGAGCGACGCACGGGAGTTAAGCATTGTTTGAACGGTCGCCAAAACTTTAACGGCATCGACTGAATTCAATATACTCTGTGCCCGGGCCTGATCCAGGACCGGGCGTTTGTGTCAGGGGAAGAAAGATGGATACGCCAAAGGTTTACGGAGAATTTGCGGTATTTTACGATCGCTTGATGCAGGATGCGCCTTACGACGAATGGATGCGTATATTTATTGAGACAGTTAACCGGCATCTGCCCGGTACAGGCGGTCCTCGGAGTCAATTGAAAGTGGCAGATTTGGGATGCGGAACCGGTACCCTTTCCATCCTGTTGTTGGAACAGGGATTTCAAGTGTTTGCGGTGGATCTGTCTGAGGAGATGTTAGCCCAGGCTCAGGCCAAACTGTCTCACCCGACGCCTTTTCTGCGCTTCTTCCAACAGGATCTAAGGAGTGTACGATTGCCGGAGAAAGTGGATTATGCAGTCTCATTCTGCGATTCCCTCAATTATTTGCTGGAAGAATCCGACTTGCGGCAGGCGTTTCATTCTATTCGCCACCAGTTGAAACCGGGCGGATTCTTCCTGTTTGACATGCACACCCCTTATAAATTGCGGGAAGAGTTGGGCCACCAGACCTTTTACGATATCCGGGAGGATGTGGCGTATATCTGGCAAAGCCGCCTGGATTCTGAAAAATGTCAAGTGGAGTACGATGTGACTTTCTTTGCCCAAGTGCAAGAAGACTTGTACAGACGGTTCCATGAGACTCATTGGCAGAGAGCCTATTCGCGGGAAGCAATTGAAGGACTTTTGCATGAGGCAGGTTTCACTAGCGTGGAGTGCGGAGCGGACTTCCATTGGGTAGAGCCTGGCGAGAAGGCCAGCCGATACTTCTTTCTGGCGAGATGATTACTCTTCTTCTTTGATTTCTCCCAACCGGACCAAACGGGAGTAAATGGCACCTTCGGTCCGCTTGTGCTTGGCTGCAATCTGTTTGACCGTAAGGCCGTTCCGGAATTGGTCCACGGCAGCCTGATCTTCTTCCAGGGACCATGGTTTGCCTGCATTCTGGGGGAGTCGTTCCCTCCGTCTGTTTCGCTGCTCGAGGGCGACAAGGCCCTTGCCGGCTAGGGTCAGAGCTCTGACCGTTTCCGCTTTCTGATAAGGGCTGTCGCTGGCAAACACTTCCCCGGTATACGGGTCGATCCCGTCCGCCAGTTTTTCGATAATCTCCATTGCTTTGGTGATTTCCATACGATACCTCCTTTTTAATTATAGATCTAAATTGTTGCTTTGAATGCAATGATCTCGAGTCAATCTTACCATGCGTGCAATTTCTCAGTCCATATCCTTTTATGTCGATTTCGGTCGAAAGAACGGTCAGGTTGGCGACCGCATCTGTCTGTGCTCCTGTTGTATCCCTTTGTATTCTTGGCAGAATCCTCCTTATCAGGTAAACTGATTCTAAAGCGAATAAATCAGGGAACCGGGTGGAAATCCCGGGCGGACGCGCCACTGTGAAAGCCAGACCCCTGTTGCAGATGAAGTTCACCCTCGCGGCCCGGGGTAACGGTTCAGGAGTGAACCCCCTTTTTTTCGCGAGTGCATTGTGAAGGGAAGGGGGTTTTTTTATTGGCTTTGACGGTGATGGTTCAGGGTACGGCAAGTGATGCAGGCAAGAGTTTGCTTTGCACCGCACTCTGTCGAATTTTTGCCAGAAGGGGCTTTACTGTGGCTCCGTTCAAATCGCAAAATATGGCGCTGAATTCCTACGTGACTGCTGACGGAAAAGAAATCGGCCGGGCGCAGGGGGTGCAGGCGGAGGCCTGCGGGATTCCGGCAACGGTGGACATGAACCCGATTCTGTTAAAACCGAAAGGGAACATGACCTCCCAGGTGGTTGTTCGGGGGGTTCCCATCGGGGACATGTCTGCCATCGACTACCGGCTGGATTATGTTCCGACAGCAATCGGAATCATAAAGGATTCTTTGGCCAGACTGTGCAACACTCATGAAGTGGTTGTATTGGAAGGAGCGGGAAGTCCCGTTGAGATTAACCTGAAAGACCGTGACATCACCAATATGAAGGTGGCCGAGTTGGCAGATGCTCCTGTCATTCTGGTGGCCGATATCGACCGGGGCGGGGTGTTTGCTTCCATTGTGGGCACTTTGGAACTGCTGGAGCCAAGGGAGCGGGAACGGGTCAAGGGATTTGTCATTAACAAGTTTCGTGGGGATATCCGTCTGCTGGAACCGGGTCTCGATTGGCTGGAGAAGCGTACCGGCATTCCGGTGCTGGGAGTTGTTCCTTATCAGCGTGATTTGTATATCGAGAGCGAAGACTCGGTTGTATTGGACAAAATGAACTTGAAGAAGCCTGCTGTCGCCAATGAATTGGATGTGGTTGTGATCCGGTTTCCTTTAATTTCTAACTTCACGGATGTGGACCCGCTCCGCTTTGAGCCGGACGTGTCCCTTCGATTCGTTTCTTCACCTGATGAGTTGGGACAACCGGATTTGATCATTCTGCCCGGTACCAAAAATACGGTGGATGACCTCTTGTGGCTTACCCAAAAAGGCCTTGCGGCACGACTTGTTGCCATGCCGCCCGCAGCAAACATCCTGGGAATCTGCGGCGGGTACCAGATGTTGGGGTCCCGATTGCTCGATCCTGACCTGGTGGAATCCAATCTACCCGAACTGCAAGGACTGGGCTTGCTGGATATTACCACCCGTTTTCTTCCTCACAAGACCACCGTCCAGGCCGCGGGCAGGGTTCTCGACATGCCGGGCGCCGCTTCATGCCTGACAGGATTGACGGTCGAAGGATACGAAATTCACATGGGACGGTCGGAACGGGGGAATGTCCGTCCATTTGCCCGGCTGTGCAGTGCCAACGGGGTTCATGAAGATGGGGCGGTCAACAGGGACGGTACGGTGATTGGAACCTACCTGCATGGCATCCTGCACAATGACGAGTGGCGCAGATCGTTTCTGGACGGCATCCGGGTAAAAAAAGGGCTGCTGCCAATCGGCAAGACCACTTCCAACTATAAGCGCAGGATGGAAGCCTTTGACCAATGGGCCGATGCCGTGGAAACGGCCATTGATATGGATCGGCTGCTGTCCATCATGAAAAATAAGGGGGAACACAAAAGTGAAAATCTATACGCGAACCGGCGATAAGGGGATGACCAGCCTGATTGGAGGACGTGTTCGCAAAGATGCGGTCCGTGTGGAAGCATATGGAACCCTGGACGAACTGAATTCCTTTGTCGGGCAGGCGAAAGTGTTGATGGATCCGGAGAGGCACAAGGACATGCTGGAAGATCTGACCGAGATTCAGCATGAGTTGTTTGACGCGGGTGGAGATCTCGCTTACGTGCAAGCTCCCAAAGGTCAGGAAATCACCTATAAGGTCAACAAAGACATGGTATCGCGTTTAGAACAGTGGATTGACCGTTACGATGCCGAATGTCCTCCCATCAAGAGATTTGTGCTGCCAGGAGGCAGTCCGGTGTCGGCAGCCCTGCACGTATGCCGGACGGTTTCACGTCGGGCTGAGCGGAGAGTTGTGAAGCTGTCGGAACAGGAAGCGATCAATGAAGACGTTCAGAAGTACCTGAACCGGTTGTCCGACTTCTTCTTTGCCATCGCAAGAGCAGCCAATGTCCGCGACGGTGTGGGCGATGTGGAATACAAACGGGGCGGTGAAGTGTTCCGCTAAACAGTAGTTCATTCATGAGGAGGCTGCCCGGCAGTCTCTTCTTTTATTTTCACGATTAAAGTTTTATGTAAACTTGTCCGTTGAATATAGTATAGGAGCCTATCCGGAAGGAGGAGGACTATGTTTGTCCATGTGGTGAAGGCCGGTGAGTCCCTTTTTTCCATTGCCAAGCTTTATGGAGGTACAGCGGAACATATCCGGTCGGCGAACGAATTGAACGGCGACCGGCTGGTGCCCGGCATGAGTCTGCTAATTCCTGCAGGGCCAAAATCCACGCTGAAACTTCACATCATTAAAGAAGGTGATACTCTGGATACTCTATCGATGGAGACAGGCATTCCTCCCCATATCATACTGGCAGTCAACGACAAACTGGATGACCGGAAGTGGATACCCGGAGAGTCTCTTTGGATTCCCAGTCGTGTAAGACCGGACAAAACCATCCAGGTGAATGCGTTCATGATCCCCTCCGGCAAACAGACGGATACGGAAATCATAGAGGATGCCGCCGATTGTTTGACTTATGTCTCCCTGTTTAACTCCCGTGTGTACCCGGATGGCACATTGTCGGAAATGCCTGATGAGGCGGTTGTATTAAGCCTCAAAAGAGAAAAAGTGGCTCCGCTTCTCACCGTGACCAATTTTGACGGAAGCCGTTTTAACCCGGACCTGGCCCGTACCGTCATCAAACATCCGGAGCTGAAAAGAAGAGCAGTCCATAATATCTTGCGCACTGTAATGGAAAAAAGGTATGCCGGCATCAATATCGATTTCGAACATCTGTATCCGGAGGATCGGGAGCCCTTTACTGCCTTTGTGAGGGGGCTGGCGGACGAAGCAAAATTACAAAACGTACCGTTGACCGTGACAATGGGCCCAAAGATGTCCGATGATCCGCGAAACCCATGGATGGGAGCGTTTGATTACCGGGCATTGGGCCAGATGGCAGACCAGGTCATTCTCATGACCTTTGAGTGGGGATGGGTGGGAGGTCCGCCCATGGCTGTGGCCCCTCTCAATATGGTGCGAAGCGTCCTTGATTACGCCACCTCCCAAATCCCCCCTGACAAAATCATGATGGGGATGAGCCTTTACGGATACAACTGGCCGATTCCCTATGAGAAAGGAAACCGGGCGGCCGGCATTTCGCCAAAAGCTGCCGTGGAGCAGGCAATACGCACCGAAGTTCATATCCATTTTCACAAGGAGTCTGCCTCCCCCATGTTTACCTACCGGGGCTCCCGCAACGAAATGAGGCAAATATGGTTTGAAGATGCCCGTTCGATTCTGGCCAAGTTTCATCTGGTTGATGTGATGGGGCTGCGGGGGATCAGCTACTGGATGCTGGGTCATCCTTTCCCGCAGAATTGGACATTGCTTCACTCGACCTTTCATATTGCCAAACGGAACTTTCATTTGTCATGAGACTAAAACCCCATATTTATAGATATCTGCGGAAAATTGGATTACTCCATTCCACAATGGGTTGACAAATGGCTCACCGTCTGCGTATACTAACAATCAAATATTTCATATTTCGACAAAATTAATTTTACGCAGGCATTGACGAGGAGCAGTATTCGCTTACATCCTTTCAGAGAGCCAACGGCTGGTGAAAGTTGGCAGGAGCGTAACGGAGAAACTCGCCTCCGAGCCGTTACAAGGAATGGCAGTACTTGTAACCGATTGGTCCCCGTTACAGGATCTTGAGTGGTCGGCTTCGCATCACATTGCGGGTCGGCAATTATGGGTGGTACCGCGGGAATTTTTACTTGGTTTTTCCAACCTCTCGTCCCTAGCAGAAGGCTTTGGGGTGGGAGGTTTTTTAGATTTTCTTGGAGGGTCTTACCATGAGCGAACACAAATATGTTCCTGCAGACATTGAGAAGAAGTGGCAGCAATATTGGGAAGAAGCCGGTATAAACCACACGGACGAAGCTTCGGACAAACCGTACTTCTATTGCCTGGAGCAGTTCCCGTACCCATCGGGAAGACTGCATATGGGTCACGTCCGTGTTTACTCGATCGGTGATGTGATTGCCCGCTTCAAGCGGATGCACGGTTTCAATGTACTTCATCCGATGGGGTGGGATGCGTTCGGGATGCCTGCTGAAAATGCGGCAATCAAGAACAAGAGTCATCCGGCGCCCTGGACCTACGACAACATCGCATTTATGCGCAACCAGCAGAAAGAACTGGGTGTGTCCTATGATTGGGAGAGGGAGGTAACCACCTGCAAACCCGATTATTACAAGTGGACCCAGTGGCTGTTCCTGCTTTTCTATGAAAGAGGATTAGCCTACAAGAAAAAAGGGGCGGTCAACTGGTGCCCGGAATGTGCCACCGTGCTGGCCAACGAACAGGTGGAAAACGGTGCCTGCTGGCGCTGCGGCACGGAAGTTGTAAAGAAGGATCTGGAGCAGTGGTATTTGCGCATAACCGATTATGCGGAGCGGCTGCTGAATGATCTGGACCATCTGCCCGGCTGGCCGGAACGGGTCAAAACGATGCAGCGCAACTGGATCGGCAAATCCACTGGCACAGAAATTATCTTTGGAATTGACAAGCATGACGGATTGTTGACTGTGTTCACGACCCGTCCGGACACGTTGTACGGGGTTACCTATCTGGTATTGGCACCGGAACACCCCGACTTGGACCGGATTACCCGCAAATCGCCAAAACGGGACGAAATCCGCGCATTCGTGGAAGAGGTCCGCAAGAAATCAGAAATTGAACGTACCTCGGACACTGCCGAGAAAGTGGGCATGTTTACGGGAGAATATGCAATCCACCCGAAAACAGGGGACCCTATTCCCATCTGGATTGCAAACTACGTATTGCCGGATTACGGCACGGGTGCCGTAATGGGGGTTCCTGCCCATGACCAGCGGGATTTTGAATTTGCAACCAAATACAACCTGCCTATTCAACCGGTGGTTCAGCCGGAAGATGCTCCGCTTGAGCTGCCGTTGCGAGAAGCCTATACCGGAGAAGGAGTGTTGGTGAACTCCGATCGGTTCAACGGGCTGCACAACCTGGAAGCGATAGATCGGATCTCTGCCAATCTGGAGCAGGAAGGGAAGGGCAAGCGAACTGTATCCTATCGTCTGCGCGACTGGCTGATTTCCCGCCAACGCTATTGGGGATGCCCGATCCCGGTTGTTTATTGCGACAACTGCGGCACGGTACCGGTTCCAAAGGACCAATTGCCTGTGCTGCTGCCCGAACAGGTGCAGTTTGAAGTGGCCGGCAAGTCTCCGCTTGCCACCAACGAAAGCTTCGTGAACACAACCTGCCCGTCCTGCGGCGGCAAGGCGACCCGGGAAACGGACACGATGGATACGTTTATCGACTCTTCCTGGTACTACCTGCGGTATACTTCAGCCAAGCTGGAAACCGCTCCATTTGATATCGAGGCGGCAAACCGATGGCTGCCGGTTGACAAATACATCGGCGGAATTGAGCATGCAGTGCTGCATTTGCTGTATTCCCGATTCTTCACCAAAGTTCTGTATGACGCGGGACTTGTCAACTTTGAAGAACCGTTTGACAGTCTGCTGACTCAGGGAATGGTGATCAAGGAAGGGGCCAAGATGTCCAAATCCAAGGGCAATGTGGTGTCACCTGAGGATATTGTGGCCAGATACGGGGCTGACACAGCCCGCACCTTCATTCTGTTTGCCGCCCCGCCGGATCGTGACCTGGAGTGGAGCGACCAGGGTGTGGAAGGATGTTACCGTTTCCTGGGCAGGGTTTGGCGGCTGGCCGATGCTCATGTTGACTTGTTTGCCAACCGTCCGGCGGCGGACCATTCCGGTTCGGATGCCAGGAAACTTTGGCAGCAGACCCATTTTGCCATCAAGAAGGTAACGGAAGATATCGGGGAACGCTACCAGTTTAACACCGCCATCTCAGCCATCATGGAACTGGTCAATGCCATCTATGGCTACCCGGAAACAGCCGATGTCGGCACCAAACTGGACGCGATCGAAACGGTTCTGCTCCTGCTGGCTCCCGTAGCGCCGCATGTTGCGGAGGAACTCTGGAGGACCATCGGGCACCGGGACAGCGTGCACCAGCAGGCATGGCCCAAATATGACCCGGCGGCGCTTGTGAAGGATGAAATCGAGTATGCGGTTCAGGTGAACGGCAAGGTACGGGATCGGGTGGTTATATCCAAGGACGCTTCGCAAGAAGAGATCCAACAACTGGTTCTGACACTGGATAAGGTCAAGGAACACTTTGAAGGCAAAGAAATCAAGAAGTGTATCGTAGTGCCCGGAAAACTGGTCAACATTGTGGTGGGATAAACTGCTGTGCCTGGCGGAACGAGCAAGGAGCGCAAACTGATGTTTGCGCTCCTTGTACGGAACGTCCTGCAGATTATGCCATTTTACATCCGCCAGCCGGAAACGTCGGACACAAACCAGTTCTGCTCAAACTGCTGCACAATGACCGTTTGCTCTGCCTCAGTCTTTGCTTTGGTGGAATCCGTCCAGACAAATTTGATCAGGAATTCCACTCGTCCGTCAGAAAGTTGCTTTCCTTCGTTGATCGTGTAAGTGTCAATCCATGGGCTGGAGGTTCCCGTCACCCAATGCCGGGATTCATAAGTGGCTTGTTTTTCCGACCTCAGGCCTGGGGATAGTGCGGCAAACTGCAAGGCTCCATTTCTCGTTTTCACACCTTCGAACCACAGTTGTGCCGCATCTTTTGCCGACTTCGGAGCAAGTGCCTGTTCCAACAGTTCCACACGGCGCTTTAAAGAATCCACTTCCGGCAAGTCAACCGTAACCGTATTCGTGTCTTCATGCCAGTTTACCTTGGCTCCAAGGGCTTCCGCCACCGGTCGAACAGGTGCCAGGGTGCGTCCGTTAACCACCTGGGGAGGGACGTCCGTCTCCAAAATCCGTCCATTTACCATCAATCGAACCACTTCGTCTGCCACTACCGGGGTGGATGCCATCATTGTCAAGAGAGCGAGTCCTCCTCCAGCCAGTTGCCATTTTTTCATGCAAATCTTGCCTCCAATGAATAAAATGTCTTCATCGAAATAGACGAAACAAGAGGGAAAACGTTTCAGAAAAACCATGAGAATGTGTAACGTTTTGGAACAAACATTGTCTTGGTTACTGGAGGTGAGGAGATTGCAAGGAAAGAAGTTGGCCAGGCAGGCACTAAAATACATCGCGATCGGCCTGGCTGCGGTGTTTGCATATCTGTCATGGCAGTACTTTTCAATTGAGCGGTTCGGCAAGAGAATACAACCGGAGAAGGCGGATGTGATCATTGTCTTGGGAGCCCAGGTGTGGGGGTATGAGCCGAGTCCCTCATTACGGGAAAGATGTGACTGGGCGTACGAGTTGTACAGCCAAGGGTATGCGCCGAAATTGATCCTGTCGGGGGCGCATGGGGCGGGCCACATATCGGAAGCGGAAGCGATGAGACGGTACCTGGAACGCAAAGGCGTTCCGGCAGATGCCATGTATCTTGAGGAGAGGTCGCACTCCACGCGCACCAATCTGGAATATTCCAAGGAAATTATGGAACGTGAGGGAATGAAGACGGCCATCCTGGTAACCAACCGCTTCCATCAAAAAAGGGCTCAAATGCTGGCTGGTCAACTGGGCATGCACACAAGCGGGTATGGTGCCAAGAGTTACGCATTGTTTGAACCCTATTGGGTTCTGCGGGAAGTGCTTGCCATCACCAAGGATGGAATGAGGATCTGGGAGTAAACTTCCAGCCAAGGGAATGACGCTGTTCTGGGTCGCCAGGGCAGTAGAACAGGTTGTGTTCTTTGACTTAAGGAAAAAGGTGCACAGAATCCTGCTGGGACTGTTTATCCTTGCCGTCCTGGTGCATGCTGCAACTGTTTGGTTATAATAACATTTTCCACCTGAGGTTCAGCAAGTTCAAATAGCGTTAGTGCCGTTGATCAGGCGGCCCATCCAAATAGCGGCACTGAGTGCCGGTAAGCCAGTAGGTGGTTCGCGATAGCGGCACTCAGTGCCGGTAAGGCTGTAGGCGGTTTGGGATTGCGGCACTAAGTGCCGGTAAGCCAGCAGGTGGTTCGCGATAGCGGCACTGAGTGCCGGTAAGCCAGCAGGTGGTTCGCGATAGCGGCACTCAGTGCCGGTAAGGCTGTAGGCGGTTCGCGATAGCGGCACTGAGTGCCGGTAAGCCAGTAGGTGGTTCGCGATAGCGGCACTGAGTGCCGGTAAGCCAGCAGGTGGTTCGCGATAGCGGCACTGAATGCTGGTAAGGCAGCAGGTGGTTCACGATAGCGGCACTGAGTGCCGGTAAGCCAGCAGGCAGTTCGCGATAGCGGCACTGAGTGCCGGTAAGGCAGCAGGTGGTTCGCGATAGCGGCACTCAGTGTCTCTTAGGCAGCAAACTGTGAAAAAGAACCATCATCTCAAAGATGTCACTTCATTCTGTTCTTGTCCTGATGCCTTTCAATCGCCAACCGGATCAATTCATCAATCAATTCCTGATAAGAAATCCCGGTGGCTTCCCACAGTTTGGGGTACATGGAATAAATCGTGAAACCCGGGAATGTGTTAATCTCGTTAATCAGCAAGCGGTCGGTATTGCGTTCGAGGAAAAAGTCAACTCGGGACAAGCCGGAACCATCAATCGCCTGATAAGCACGGATTGCCATATCGCGTACTTCCTTCATCAAGTCTTCGGGCAAATCGGCGGGAATGATCAGATCGGAAGTGCCGTCCACGTACTTGGCGTTGTAGTCGTAGAAATCAGCTTTCGGTACAATCTCCCCCGCGATGGACGCACGCGGTTCGTCGTTGCCCAGGACAGCCACTTCAATCTCACGGGCGTCCACGCCCTCTTCCACAATGATCTTTCGATCATAACGGGCCGCCTCGTTCATGGCTGCAACCAGGCCGTTACGGTCACGGGCTTTGCTGATTCCGACAGAAGACCCCAGATTGGCCGGTTTCACAAAACAGGGATACCCCAGATTTTTTTCCACAAGGCTGATGATGGGTTCCGGTTCCCGTTCCCAGCGATTACGCAAGAACACCTGATATTTGCACTGGGGCAAGCCCGCATGGGCGAATACCGCTTTCATCATGGCTTTATCCATGCCGACCGCAGAAGCCAGTACTCCAGCCCCCACATAGGGAAGATCCAGCAATTCAAACAAACCCTGAACAGTCCCGTCTTCCCCGTATGGACCGTGCAACACAGGGATAATCACGTCAAGTGTTTCGCCAATTGAGGTGGGAAGGGTTGGACCAGGTTCCGTTTGTGCCGGTAGATTGGATGGAGAAGCGGATTGATTCGCAAGCAATTTCGGTGGGATTTCCGTGCCGAGAGCTTTGTAAGACGCAAGTCCTGTGTACCAGATGCCATCTTTGGTAATGCCAATAGGCAGGATTTCGTATTTTTCCGGATTTAGATTCTCAATGACGGAGCGGGCCGAATGAATGGAAACCTCATGTTCACCCGAACGACCTCCAAACACCACACCGACACGAATTTTTCTGGACAATGATGTCACTCCTCTCCAGTATCAAAAACAAAAAAGCCCCCTGATGCAGGCTTTTTATTTGGACTCGCCGTCGGCAGCCGAAAGGTCTTTCAACTTCTGCCTGAATTCTCGAAACTCCTCGAGGCATTCGGGATAATCCTCAAAGAACAACACCAGGCTTCGCAAACTGTTCATTGTTCCCGGGCTGACATGGTGCTCAATGCCTTCGACGTCTTTCTCAATCGTCTCTTCACTGACTCCAAGCATCCGCAGGAATCCTTCCAGCATTTTATGGCGCTGTTTCATATTACGGCCCAACTGCTCACCGCGAGGAGTGAGAATAATGCCGCGGTATTTTTCATAAGTGACGTAATTCTGTTCATCCAGCTTTTGGATCATCTTCGTAACCGAGGATGGCTGAACTGAAAGGGACGAAGCGATATCGGACACACGGGCATACCCTTTTTCTTTCATTAATTCGTAGATCTTTTCCAGGTAGTCTTCCATACTGGGTGTGAGCATTCCGCTTCCTCTCTTTCCAATCCTCTTCAGAGTTATTGTACTATGGAATTCGGCAGGATTGCAAACTCGGGCCAATTGAAGAAAGTTCCAAAAATTTAATCTGTTAAAAAGGGTTCTGGTATTTTGTGGCGAAATTCTCAGATTGGGGGAAGCAGAAGGGGTGAATGGATTGTTCCGTTTAACAAGGCGTGAACAAGCGATTATTGTCGGATTTTTGGTTCTGATTCTGGGCGTGTCAGGGATATATATGTATGAACGCCCCAGCATAGCCACAGAGGTTCCGCTGCCAAAGTTTGAGGGTCAGACACAGACTCCGGGGACCGCCCAGACCAAACAGGATTCTCCACAATCCCAATCCAAACCTGCCTCTGAGATCAAGGTAGATGTCAAAGGAGCCGTTCAGAATCCGGGCGTTTATTCGTTGTCTGCCGGATCCCGCATAGTCGATGCCATTCAGGTGGCCGGAGGTGTTACAGACGAGGCAGACCTGCAATCCATTAACCTGGCTCAGAAACTGGTGGACGGCGGAATGGTTGCCGTTCCGGCCAAAGGCGACAGTTCTTCCGCAGCACAAGCAGTTCCGGCCAAGTCTGACAAAGTGAACATTAACACCGCCACAGTCGAACAACTGGATACGGTGAACGGAATCGGTTCCACAAGAGCCCAGGCAATTGTTCAGTACAGGGAGAAGAACGGCCCCTACCAATCTGTTGAGGATCTGCTCAAGATCAAGGGTTTCGGCCCTAAACTGCTTGAAACTCTGAAAGACCAGTTAGTCGCCTATTGATTAAGGAATGATTGGTTGTTGGGAATAGAAACTACAGGAGGGGTATTCATGACTGACAGAAAATGGGGACTTGAAACATTATCCGTACACGGCGGACAGGAACCGGATCCAACAACCGGTTCGAGGGCCGTGCCGATTTACCAGACCACTTCTTATGTTTTCCGCGACACGGAACATGCGGCCAATCTGTTCTCCCTGCAAGAGCCGGGCAATATATATACCCGGATCATGAATCCGACCCAGGACGTGTTTGAAAAAAGGGTAGCAGCCCTGGAGGGCGGGGTAGGGGCTCTTGCAACCTCTTCCGGTCAGGCGGCCGTCACCTATTCCATTCTGAATATTGCGGGACCGGGGGATGAGATTGTATCCTCTACCAATTTGTACGGCGGAACCTATAATTTGTTCGCGGTTACCCTGAAGAAACTGGGAATTGACGTGAAGTTTGCCGACCCGGAAGATCCGGAGAACTTCCGCCGCGCAATTACCGATCGCACGAAAGCTGTTTTTGCTGAAACCATCGGCAATCCGAGAATGGACGTGTTGGATATCTCGGCAGTTGCAGCAGTGGCACACAAAGCGGGTGTCCCTTTGATTATTGACAATACATTCCCTTCACCCTACCTGTGTCGTCCGATTGAGCATGGTGCAGATATTGTGGTGCATTCGGCAACCAAATTTATCGGCGGTCATGGTACATCCATCGGCGGCATTATCGTGGACGGCGGAACCTTCGACTGGACCAACGGGAAGTTCCCGGGTTTGGTTGATCCGGATCCGAGCTATCATGGCATTTCTTATACGGGAGCGCTTGGAAATCTTGCCTTTATTATAAAGGCACGCGTGCAACTGATGAGAGACCTGGGGGCGGCCATTTCCCCATTCAACTCTTTCATGATGCTGCAAGGACTTGAGACGCTGCACCTCCGAATGGAGCGTCATTCACAGAATGCGCTGGCAGTGGCAAAGTTCCTCGAACAGCATGAACTGGTAAACTGGGTCAGCTATCCGGGTTTGGAAGCGAGCCCCTATTACCAGCTGTCCCGCAAATACTTGCCAAAAGGCCAGGGCGCACTCATGACTTTTGGCATCAAAGGCGGTTTGGAGGCAGGCCGCAAGTTTATCGATTCGTTGGAACTGTTCTCGCTTCTTGCCAACGTCGGGGATTCCAAGTCGCTGGTGATCCATCCGGCCAGCACCACCCATCAACAATTGACGGAGGAGCAGCAACGTTCAACCGGAGTCACCCCGGACATGGTCAGACTCTCCATCGGTACGGAGACTGTGGAGGATCTCATCTATGATCTGGACCAGGCATTGAAAAAGAGCCAGCAATAGCACGCTGGACGGAAGTTTGTGACATCTCAGGGGGCGTACAGCCCCCTGTTGTGTTATTCCCCTTCCTTGAAATCCCTTATTTCTTACTCTCCCCGAAAGGAAGATCCCCTTGCGCCGCGTTATCCTCCATATCACCATTTTGTTTCTGGCAGGGGTTGTGATGGCCGGTTTCGCCCCGAATATGCAAACGCCGCCAGTTGCCGCATTCCTGCTCTTCTACATTGTTCTGCTGGGAGTCCTCATCGTAAAGCACAGAAATCGGTCTCGGCCAATTCCCATAACGATGCTTACCCTGGGCTTCCTTATGGCTGGACTGCTTTACGGACTATCTCATCTTTCTTTGCATCCCAACCAATTTCACCGCTTCTATGATCAACACGTCACTGTTACAGGGGTTGTGAAAGATTCACCCGTATTCCTGAACGGAAAGTGGCGGTACATAGTGAAGGCGGAGCGGGTACTGACGGGCAGCGGTGAGAATGTCGAACTTGAGGACCGCATTCAAATTTCCGATTCGCGAAAAATTGAACCGATCCCCCGTTACGGAGACCGGATTCAGATCCGGGGACTCTTGCTGGAACCTACCCCCCAACGGAATCCGGGCGGCTACGATGACCAGCAGTACTTGGCAAGAAAAGGAATTCACGCACGAATGTCTGTAAAATTTGCAAATCAGATAGAAAAAATTGGACAAGAAACTTCACTATACGGAATCACCGTTTCCCCATTGCGTGACCATGCATGGAACACGCTTTATAAGCTGTTTCCGCCGGGGGAGGCCGAGCTGGCGGGCGGAATTGTTCTGGGATTTAAATCAGACTTGCCAGGAGAGTGGGAGACTGCTTTTGAAACGCTGAGTGTGACCCACATACTGGCGGCTTCCGGATTCAATGTGGGATTGATCTCCGCCGCCTTGTTTTATCTGTTTAAGCTTTTTCGGATGCCGAAAGGAATGGCGGGCGCGATAGTCATACTCACAATAGTTATCTATACGTTGGCTTCAGGGGCCGGCCCATCGGTGGTACGTGCGGGAATCATGGCCATTCTGATCCTGATTGGGGCTTCCCTGGGCAGACAGGCGGACATGCTCACTACAGTTGCGACTGCCGCACTGTTGTCCGCCTTGTGGAACCCGGGAGTTGTATTTGATATCGGATTTCTGCTTTCCTTCATCACAACCATCGGGTTGATACTCCTTACTCCAAGGTGGATGCCTTTTCTGCCGGGGCCTGGCTGGTTCCGTTCCGCATTGGCCGCGTGCCTTGCTGCCCAGATCGCTTCCACTCCGATTCTGGTCTATCACTTTAACCAGATCTCCCCTTTTTCCCTGTTGGCCAATCTTTATATTATGCCCCTTACATTCCTCCTGGTTCCTTTGGGCTTCGGAATGTTGGTGCTCGGCATGGCGCATCCCTGGCTGGCCCTCCCCTTTGTGGGGCTCTACCGGTTCCTGATGCTGCTTTTGGTCAAGCCGGTCGTCTGGTTGTCAGAGGCCACCCGCCAATGGACCTTGAGTGTTTCGAGCCCCCCGTTATGGGGTGTTGCCCTTTTTTATGCCGGCTTGCTTTTCCTGTTATACCGTAACCGGATTTCGAAATTCACAACATCCCGGAGGTTCGTCCGTAATGGCATCGGGTTGCTGGCGATCTTGCTGGTAGCTGCAGCTCTTCTATGGCTAAAGCCCTCAAAGGAACTGCGAGTGACGTTTCTGGACGTGGGACAAGGTGACAGTGCGTTGATCGAAACGCCTTCAGGAATGACCATTCTTGTGGATGGCGGGGGAATTCCGTCTTATTTTGAAAGCGATTTTGATGTGGGAGAGAGGATTGTGCTTCCCTTTCTGCGTCATCGGGGAGTGGGAACCCTCGACTATGTGATCGCCACCCATGCCGATGAGGACCATGTCAGGGGGCTGCTTGCCATCCTGAAGCACGTGAAGGTCCGCAATTTGATCGTGTCCGGCTATCCGGATGACAGTCCCTTTTATCAGGAAATCCTGGAAACCGCCCGCAGTCGGGGAACCCCGATCTATCAGGCACAGGCGGGAATCGGGTGGCAGCTGGAACCGGGGGTGGCCTGGCGTTTTTTGAACCCGGCGGTTTTTCACCAGGGAACGAGAAGTGATTCCAACTCCAATTCCGTCGTCTTTCAGCTGGAATTTGGCAGCCGCAGATTTCTGTTTACAGGGGACATCGAAGGGGAAACGGAACCGGACATTCTCCCGTTTGTGCAACCGGTTGATGTGCTGAAAGTCGCTCATCACGGAAGCCATTATTCAACAACTCCGGAATTTTTGGCAAAAGTTCGTCCCCGCTATGCCATTATTTCGGCTGGCAAGCGCAACGTCTACCACCATCCGCACAGGGACGTTCTAAACCGGTTGGCCGGGGTTGGGGCGCAGGTTTACAGAACGGACCGACATGGAGCTGTGACGGTGACAACGGATGGCAACAAATTACAGATCAGAACTGCCATTGCAGATTCACAACCGAATTTTCGTTAAAAAATGGACACCCTACAAGAAGGGGGTGACTACATGGCCCGTCGACGACGTATTCTGAATCCGAACGCAGGTCGTGCGCTGGATCGCCTCAAATACGAGGTGGCGTCCGAGTTGGGACTGGACGACGACATTCAGGACCGCGGGTGGGAGAACATGACCACCCGTGAAGTAGGCCTCATCGGAGGGAACATGGTCCGGAAAATGATCAACTTCGCGGAAGCGGAGATGGCGGAACGAAACGGACGAATCGGCATGCCAGAGTCAAACGATAACCTTCAAGGTTAACCCCTTACCGGCTGTCTGCGGTGCCAGCGGCCCGCCGGGCAGCCGGTATTTTGTGTCCAGGGTGAATAATAGCCGTTGCAGCTTCCAATTCTAAAGAATAAAGGACAAGGCGGGCAGTACAAGGGGGAAACCAGATGTACGAGACATTTGTCAAACAGTTTATTGATATCATGGACGAAAGAGCGCCGGTAACCCTGGTTCGCAACCGGATGGACATGCCGTTGGGGGCAGTCGAGGCGGACCAGAGCACCTTGATTCATACCCGGTTGGATTTGACGGATGAGGCCAGTCCCTATGCCGATGTGGTCATTACGCCCAATCACACCGGTTGCCATGTGGATTATATAGCCCACATCCCGGCTGACGATCAAATCACCGATGAGAGTTTCATGGGCCGCATTCAACAAGCCGGGCAAGTTGATTCCGTTTCTGTGCTGCATTCCATTGACGGTCGGCATGATGCCACTTATGTGGTTACCGGCCATATGGATATTGATTTTACAAACCACGACCAAAACACCAATTCCGCGACACATGATATGTCGGAAAAAATCGTGGCCATAATGAAAGCAGGCGGTTATGAGCCATTTGATCCGGACAATGATTCGGAAGCGGAAGACCTGGTAGCCTGGAGCCCGGAATAATGCCAGACGACAAGTTGCCGCCCGAATTGGAATGGGAACCGGATAAACTGACGCTTGCCCAAATGTTGCGGCGTGATCTGTTCCCGAGATGGGAATGGATCGTCAGGGCGAACCCCGATCCCGTTGAGCGGGAGAATCAGATGTTGTCCCGAATGCTTCTGACAGGGCAGCTCCCGGACATGAATTTACCCGAGGCCCCTGCAAAAAAGGAAGGGGGAACGGACAGTGATCAAAGCGGTATGTGACAGATGTCATGTTCAAATGGAATTGGATAAAAGCAGCCTGTACGGGGATATGGCACAGGGGATTCTTTACTTTGTATGTCCGTATTGCAGCCATTCGGAACCCCTTTCCACAAGCAACGTGGACATTCTTACCGGACAGTGGTTCGGTGAACCTGACAAATAGGAGGCGTCTTTGGACAGTGAAAAAAACAGTTGTCTCGCTTGCCATACTGAGCCTTTTTGCGACGTTATTGGCGCATCCGGCAGTCCCGGTCCCGGGGGAAAAATCATCCTCCGGCAACAACTGGAGCAGTTGGACCCAGATTAAAAAATTGAATGATTGACCTCGTCTTCAGATGGTTGAAATACCCCTGTCTCAACATTTTTTGAGACAGGGGTATTTCTTTTTTCCACCATTGCCTATTTTTGCAGGAATGATTTCAACAGCTGACGTATAATTAAACACACACTATATTTCATTATTTAATTATTAATTAATTTTAAAATGAAACAATTGTTAGAAAGGAGTCGGGTTTTATGTTGAGATCTGTATTAAAAAAATGGACGGCTTCCTTTTTGGCAGGCATTCTGCTTCTGGGAAGCGTTTTTGGCAGTTCTTCCGTGGCACGCGCTTCGAACCTGGGAGATGTCGTGCCTTTTATTGACCCTCTCTTTTTCCCTCCTGGACAAGAAACGGGCAATGCTCTGCTTCCTCCCACGTCTCCTTCCGGAAGCGGCAACCCCCGGATTCCGGAATCTCCTCTGGCGAGGGTTGGACAGAACAGTGTGCCGGAAGCAGGACCGGGACGGATCCAGGACACTGTCAATCCGGTCGAGGGGCAACTCACTTTCCTGGAGACAGATCTCAATCTCGATTCGATGGGCATTCCCCTGCTCTTTACCCGAACTTATGAAAGCGGTTCCAATCAGCTGACACCGTTCGGGTATGGATGGGATTTTTCATATAACCGTTACATTCAACTGTATGCCGAATTTACCATGACCGAGTATGCCGGCAATGGGAGCAGCCGGAACTTTACCTTTCAAAAAGAAGATCCCAACCTGACTGTTTCCTCCTTCGACAATGATCCAATTATCTATTACCCGCTTGATAGAGGGACATATCTGCCCAGTGATGGCAGCAATACATCGTCTTTGGTGCGCCAAGCGGACGGATCCTATGTGGTAACCGATAAAAACGGAATGACCTATACGTATCAACTTTACAAAGCACCTTGGAGAACCAATGCCAACCCGGCTGACGGTAAGATTCGCAAGATTCGTGACCGCAACGGCAACGAGATGAACTTTACATACGACGGTCAAGGTCGTCTTGCCCAGATTACCGACACGGTCGGACGCACCGTGGAGTTTACGTATGAGAATGATCTCATCACGTCAATGAAAGATCCGCTCGGCCGCGTCTTTCATTATCAATACGATTCCAACAAGAATCTCACCAGGATCACCAAACCGGATAGTTCAACCGTCGACTACCAATATGACGGAAACCACCGCATCATTCAGAAGAAAGATGAGCAAGGAGCGGTCTTCACCTACGAGTATCATCCGGACGGGAAAGTTTCGGCGGTGAAGAACGGCTTGGGCCAAGTGGTGTTCTCGTACCAGTACCCCTCGGATCGCCAGATGATCCGTACTGATGCCAACGGCTTTACAAGGACCTTTACGCAAAACGGGCAAAAGCAAATGGTGGAGATCGTCGATGAGCTGGGCCGCACAATGTCGTTTGAATATGACTCCAACGGCAACCAGAGCAAGGTAAAGGCCAACGGCCGGGAAACGGTCCTCACCTACGATTCCAAAAACAACCTGCTGTCTGTCACCGACCCGACCGGCAGAACGAGGACGATCACCTACAACGACCTGAATCTGCCGGTTACTGAGACGGATTTTGCCGGAATCACCACTGAGTATTCCTATGACAGCAAAGGAAATTTGCTGTCCATCAAAAATGCGCTTGGCGAAACCACCACGTTTACCGTCAACGAGCGCGGCCAACACACCTCGATGACCGATCCGAAAGGCAACCGGTACTCCTTCAGTTACGATGCCTACGGCCATCGTACGGAAACCATGGATCCGCAAGGGAATCGCGTTCAAGCAGAATACGACATTCTCGGTCGTGCGGTGGCTGTGCACATGAATGGGGAGAGAAAATCGTCCCGCATATATGATGCCGGGAATCGCCTGGTTTCGCAGACCGGTCCTACCGGTGAAACGATTCGGCTCCAGTATGGAACCGGAGATCAGTTGCTGGCGGCCATCAATCAAAACGGGGACAAGGCGTTGTATGAATACGATTCGCTGGGGCGGCTTGTGACGAAAACCGATCCCAGGGGCCACAAGACGCATTATGCCTACGATGCGTTAAACCAGGTCGTTTCGGTCACAGAGCCGTCAGGAGCAGTTGTCACCTATAACCGAAACGGTGCCGGGGAACTGACGGAAGTGCGCATGGGAGACAAGCTGCTGGCCTCCTATGAGTATGATGCCGACGGGCGTGTGTCAAAGACTGTCACGCCTGCCGGAACCACCGTAAACGAGTGGGATGCGCTGGGACGGTTGAAGTCTCAGACCCCACCTGACAGAAAGAATGATGCTAGTCTTAATAGTAGACACAGATTTTAGAGATCACAATGGATAGGTAGATTGTTTTTTGGGATGTAGCCCCGTAGTGAGCCTGACC
>NZ_BDUF01000017.1 GCF_002335525.1 Effusibacillus lacus | reverse complement strand
GCCTCCTGTATGCTGGGTCTCGGAATGGAGCACATTCACTGCCCTAATTAAGAGGAGGACGCTTACTATGAAGCATAGCCAATCTAGCAAACAAAATCAACGTATTCAGCGAATTTCTGATACCACATTGGTGATTGGAACAGACATCGCCAAACACAACCATGTGGCCCGAGCTTTTAATTACCGAGGCATTGAACTTGGCAACCGGTGCTTATTCCAGAACGATGAACAAGGCTTACTGAACCTTCTGGCGTGGGCAGAGTCCCTAAAGCAGAAGAACGGCATGAACGACGTCATTCTGGGTGTTGAGCCAACTGGTCACTACTGGTTTTCCTTGTTCCACTTCCTAAAGGGACATGGTATCCAGGTGGTGTTAGTCAATCCACATCATGTCAAGAAAAGCAAGGAACTCGACGACAACTCTCCTACCAAGAACGACATCAAAGATGCGAAAGTCGTCGCCAAACTCGTCATCGACGGTCGCTACACGGAGCCGCAGCTCCCGGAAGGCGTCTACGCCGACCTGCGCGTGCTGATGAATCAGCGGGATCGTCTATGCGGGGATTTGAACCGCGTGAAAGGAAGAATCCACAATTGGTTGGATCGCTTCTTTCC
>NZ_BDUF01000016.1 GCF_002335525.1 Effusibacillus lacus | reverse complement strand
TCCCTCGGGTTTAAGGGGTTTTCTTACGTATACTCGCTCATTCGCAGGATTTCATCACCTTGGAAAGTAGTGTTCCGTTTGGGTGTGGGATTCATGAAACCGTCAGTATTAAAACAGGGTATGCGGGAACAGAAGTAACGTCTTTGCCGTTCTTCTAAGATTTCCACTCTGCTGCACGCATTCTCCACAGATTCCTTGGAGGCTCACCCTCCCACGGCTCAACGGGTCCTATGCCCTTACATTCCTTCGTTACACCTGTCCAAGGCGTGGAGGCCGATAGCGTTTATTTGACGGGTCTGTGCCCTTAAGGATTTTCCACTCGGTACTCCGTGCTTTCTTTGTTGAATCCATCCTGCGAACGAGCCAATTTACGTAATAAGTAAAGTATGGGTGCAGTCAAACTGCATGTTTAAGCAGCAGTAGCAAGCGCCATTGAAGCTTTTTCAGAGCAAAAAGTTTCTCCATTTTGAACCATACCGATTAGGATTCTTGTAAGCTTTCCGATCAGTTTGACAATTGAGCGATTCTTCTTCATATGCTTGACTGTTACGTTGTGCTCGTGCCACTTTTGGAACACGGGATTGTTCCCAACCAATCCAAGAACAGCCAGATACAGATATTTTCGCAACATCGCGTCTCCTCGTTTGGACAGCACAATTTGTCCCTTGCGTTTGCCAGAAGTGCTTTCGGCCAAA
The DNA here is from genome assembly GCF_002335525.1 of Effusibacillus lacus. Lineage (NCBI taxonomy): Bacteria > Bacillati > Bacillota > Bacilli > Caryophanales > Alicyclobacillaceae > Effusibacillus > Effusibacillus lacus. Next base: position 1,113 of record NZ_BDUF01000016.1, on the reverse strand, counting down.
TTCAATCCGGCTTTACGCAATAACTGACGTCCGTGAACGTACTGCCGCAGATCACCTGCACCGGCCAGAATGGCAGCGATGAGGATGGGGCCGAGTCCCTTAATAGTTTGTAGCTGTTTAGCCATAGGAATTTCGTCTAACAGGACCTGAACTTCCTGTTCAATCTGTGCCAGCGTGTCGACGATACGTTGATAGTCCTCCAGCAGCCGTTGCAAATCCTGCTTGGCTTCAGAAAGAGCGGTCATGCTTCCAACGCTCCGACGTGCTTGGGCGATGAGCTGTCTTGCTTTCTGGATACCGCGGGAACCGCCTGCCCGCTTCATATGCTTTCTCCATCGCTCAATCACCTCATCGGCAGTTAGGTCTTGGAGATCCGATGGGGCAGGAAACTCTTGCAGCGTCGCCAACGAACGAGGGCATGTCCAGTCTGGAAACACTAAGGTATACTCTGGAAAATGAATGTCCAGCCAACGGAGAATCCGGTTCTGGAATCGGATGGACTCCTCTACCCAGAACTCCCGATTCGCCATCAAGGTGCGCACACGCTGGAAAGTTTCCGCTTGTGGTGAATAGGCGTAGTAGTAGCCTCGGCTGACCAGGTCAGCGATGACCAATGCGTCTTTGGGATCGCTCTTGGAGGGACAGTTGTCTCGATTTTCTTTGTTCCGCTTGGTCGCTACGGGGTTCACCAAGACTACTTCTATACCTTTGTCGACCAACCAATTTGCAAGATTGAACCAGTAGTGGCCAGTAGGCTCCATACCGATGATCAGGCCCTCCAAACAATGCTTCTGTTGCAATTCATGAATCCAACGTTGGAGTTTCTCGAAACCGTCTTGTGCATTGGAGAAAGTGAGGTGCCGCTTGGAAACGACGATACCGCGAAAGTTAGTAGCTTGAGCTGCGTGAGCTTCTTTGGCTATGTCGATACCCACTACCAGGTGAGAGGTGGTAATTCGTTCTATCCGTTGATTTTGTCCATGAGATTGTTTAAACTTCATAGTAACGCCTCCTTGATGGGTTTAAGGGCTTCTGACCCGTGACACCCCCATCATACCGAGGCGTTTCCTGTTTTGGCAAAGGTGAAATCTTAACACCTACAGGAATGTTTAT
>NZ_BDUF01000015.1 GCF_002335525.1 Effusibacillus lacus | reverse complement strand
ACACCCAAACGGAACACTACTTTCCAAGGTGATGAAATCCTGCGAATGAGCGAGTATACGTAAGAAAACCCCTTAAACCCGAGGGAGGGATTTTGAGGTACTTAATCAGTAGTGTTCTTGCCCATTTTTCAAAATAAGGGACTCACAGGTTCTTACTTTGACTTTTTGAAGGTAACTGGTGCACAAAACTCTGAATAAGGGCTTGAAAATTCCTTATTTCTAAAACTAAGCCCAAGTGACACAAATAAGGGTTTGAAAGTCTCTTATTTGCATGTCAAGATCAAACAAAAAAGCCCTACATCCACAACAGGGACGAAAGGCTTTGCTCTCGCGGTACCACCCACATTATCGCCCATTAAAGTGACGTGAAGCTTTGCGGCCAACTCCGAGTACTTTAATGGGGCCCCAAAACCAGACACTTAAGGACGATCACTTTTGGCGCTGTAACGGGCACGAACCGGCAGGGATTAGCTGCGCTTGGAAGTAGCTTCGGATACCCTTCACAGAAGAGCCCTTTCAGCCTGGGGGCCCTCTCTCTGACTGTGGCCTGTATCTTACTCGTTTTCCTCATCGCGTTGTCGAGATGGGTTTGTCACTCATTATAACGATTTCCCGTTAGCCGCGTCAACCAGTCCGCTCCCCTGACCATCTCTGTCAGTCCGGCAGACAGTTACCGAACCGCTCTTTGATATCGGGAATCTTGGGAATCAGTTCGTTGATGATGTCGTTCACCTGATCCTTGTCCCGGGTCTGTTCAACTTCCACCACCGAATCCACGTCTAATTCCACTGCAAAGTGATATGTATTCCCTTCCCGTGTGACCAGGATTCCCGCATCATTGTGTTCGGCGATGAACTTATTGCCTACAAAATCAGACCTGCGCTGCAAATGAGGCTTCATGTGCATGACCGGCACCCCTTTTTTCTACAAATTTGTCAAGGATAGTGTTTCCAAATGTGCAACGAACCATCAATCCAAACGCGTCCAATCTTTTGTCGGGTGTTTTCGATTCATTGGGAATATAAGGAATTTAAATTAGGTGTAACCTGCCTGCCAATTTGTTCGTCTGACAGTTTGGATATCAGGTGTATAATTGGCAGAGAGGAGGGGGAACCATGGAGGAATTTATCAAGCGGGCGCTGGTGGATGAAGAGGCCATGACCACATTGCTGCAGGAGCTGGAACCGTTTGTGTTCCGGGTCTCCTATCACTTGACCCGGCATCAGCAGGATGCGGAAGACATAGCCCAGGATGTGCTTTACAAGATCTGTACCAAGCTGTCCTCTTACCGCGGCGACAGTTCGCTTCAAACATGGGTTTATTCCCTCGTCATGAATACGTATAAAGACTTCTTAAGAAAAAAGAAATTCACGCAGTTTGAGGAACTCCCCGAACATGCGGCAACCCGTTCGTTTGAAGATTCCTCGAACTCCCGAATCCTGCTGGAAAGACTCCTGCAGGATCTGCCTGAAATCGATCGCCATATTCTGATTCTTCGCTTTCAGAATGACCTGTCCGTCCGCGAAGTGGCGGATATCATGAACATCTCGGAAGCCAACGTCAAGACGCGGGTGTTCCGGCTGAAAGACCGGTTGCGAGCACTGTTTTTACAAGGAGGTGAAGCCCTATGAAATGTGCGGATGTACAGAACTCCCTCTGGTCAGGGAAACGGTCGCCAGACATTCAAGAACATATTCATACTTGTTTTGCATGCCAGAAGGAGTCTTATGAAATTCAGCAAATCATAGGCTCCCTTCGTTCGATTGAAATTCCCAAGCCTACCAGGTCTTTGATCCCAAGCCCCACAATGATTAAGGAAACTGTTGCAGCAAACCGGAAAAAACCGGTTTTTAAACTCACGAAGGTGGCTGCCGCCGCGACAGTCCTGTTGGCAACTGCAACCGGTGTCAGCCTGTACGGCATTCAGGCTGCGGACGGGCTCCGAAACCATCAATCGACACAAGAGATACCCCAATCCGATGTTTTGACCGAGAATACTGACAAGCCTAAGGTTGAGGTGCGGGACGGCGCAGGAAACCGTGAAATGCTGGCCGCCATTCAAAATTATCTGGCGGAAAACACCAACCCCAAAGAAGTGAAGCAGATCAAGATTCATGAATTCGTTCCAAAGCCGAAACCCGAAGAACCAAAGTCAAAGCCTGTTCAAGACCCCGTCGACCCGGAACCCAAAAGCGAGGAACCAATGGTAACAGGCTATGTGGCTCTGGAAGTGGAATTGCAGCCCAAATCCACATCTGAAAAATTTACGGATTCAGATGGAATTCAAACCAAAGACGTGGTCCTAACCAAACAGTCAGACCAAACCTGGGCGGTTGCCGCATTTGACACGGAAAAAGGACCGAATGTCCGCGACCGGATTCAGCTCTACTTTGACAAGGATCCCAAGGCGTCCGGTGCGAAACTGGTTAAAGTAACAGATTTTCAGGCAGATCCGCAAACTGACCAAAACATCATGACAGGTAAGGCAACTCTGGAGGTAGAGCTTGAGCCGAACGCCAAGTCTTCCTACCAACAGGGATCCAATACAAGATTTTTGCTCCTGACCCGCACGCAAGGAGTTTGGGACGTGATGAAAGTGGGGACGGAACCGTTCACCGTCGATGATGCCCCTCCCTACTACAGAGATTTTGAGAAAGTGGCCCAGAAGCTGCAGGGAAGCATTGTGGACGTACAGATCAACACAGCCGTAGGACCCAATTTTCTCGATTCCATCACCATTAAGGTGGAGAAAAATCTGACCAAGACCAACCCGACATTCAAACCTGGAGATACGGTCAAAATCGTTTATGGAGATACTCTGACCCAAAGCCTTACCATCCCTCAGAAGGGGGATCGGGTGGTTGTTCATACCGCACAGACGAATCCGGCCATCTCCGCCGGCCAGGAAATGTGGTACGGTAAGCTCAACTACTACTTCCACCAGCGGGACGGAAAATACTATGACTACAGCGGCGAGGTCACAGTCGACCCCGCAAAAGAATAAAAGAATAACTTCCTGAATGAAAGCCCCGGTTGCTCTTCACCGGGGCTTTCACAGGTTTTGCCAAAGCTCTCCGAACGCAAGAAACAGAATGCTGCAAACAACAACCAATCCCAATACTCCAAGAGACAGCGGCAGGACTTTCTGAAGCAGTTCCCCTTCCCGGCCAATGATTCCGGCAACAGCAGCCCCAAGTGCCACTCGTGAAGGAGATGCCATCGTCAGATTGGCGGCTGCCGTATTTTGCACAGAAGCCATGACATCTGTCGGCATTCCAAGACTTCTCGCCATACCAGCCTGAAAGTGCATCCACATGGCATTGGCTGCAGCGTTCGAACCGGTCATCCAGCCTCCCAGGCCGCCAATCAGAGGGGCCGCCAAAAGATAGACGGCACCGTCAATTGACATAGACCCTGTAATGATTTCGATCATACCGGCATCTTTCAATAACATTCCCATCAAGACGAACCCGATCGTGGAGAGAGCAGCCGGACGCACCTGCTTCCAAGTGTCCCGCAGGCTGTTTCTGACCTCCTGTCCGTCCATCCGGAACAGGGGAACAACCGAGATGCATGCAACCAGCATGGCCGTTCCGGGACTGTACAAATACGGATGATTTTTGAACCAATCCGCAATCAACGGAATCATATTCAGAAGACGGGTGCCTGCAATCATGGCAAGAAAAACCAGATAAGGAACCAGTGCTTTCATCAAGGAAACAGGGGACTCCCCGGAAAGAAAGGATGGTTGAAGCCTCTTCTCCCTTCCCTTTCTCCAGATCAAGCCCAAACCGCCTGCCGCCGCCAGACCCGCAAACACACAGGCTGCCTCAACAGTCAGAAACCGGTTGGCAATACTTAGACCGGCAAGCATGAGTCCTGCTGCCAACAGGACATCCCAGCTTTGCTTTACCGCTTGCCGCCATCCCGCGGCTGTAACCGCAACCGCATAGGACCAATAAATGAAAATCGGAACTGCAAACAACGTGCTGAGAATACCAATCTGCCGGGGGTGGACTCCGGCAATCTCGGCTCCCAATGTGGTGCCCACCGCCATGGCGCCCCATGGAACCAGATTCTGGGTCAACAAGGAGAGCATCCCTGCCTGCATTCCCTTGTAGCCCAACGCCATAATCAGCGGTCCCGCAAGAACAATGCCGGCGCCAAACCCGCTAACGGCTTCCAGAAACGGAGCAATTACAATCACGACAAACAAAACTCTTCTTAACGGGTCGGGTGAGATCCTCTCCACCGTTCCCGCCATCCGTTCAAGAGCCCCAGTCCGTCGGAGCAGTTGGTAAAGCCACAGGCCTGTCGATAACACATACACAACTCGCAATGCCGGATCCAGCCCGTCAAGTAACGACTCGCCAGTGGCCGACCAGGAAAGGCCGAACATCGACACCCCTGTTGCCACAGCCCAGAGAAGACCTGCAAAACTTGCCTCCACTGCGCTTCGGCGAAACAGCAGCAGCAACACCACCACAAGAATCAAAGGGCTTACGGCAGCTACTAGCAGCATCCCCATCCCTCCAGAGCTGTCCAGCCGTTTCTCAAACAAACTTGTTTCAATGTATACTATAGTAGACTCAGTTATCCCCTGCAATCTGGGGATTCCATGTATTTTGAGGCGGATTGTCCCCACCAATTCCGCAATAATGGCGATAGCGAATGCCGCTATTATCTGGTGATTGACTCTCGGGAAAGCGGAAGTTGAATGGCGGATCGCAAAAAGAGGCTTCCCCCGCCTCTTGGGAAAGCCCCTTCTAGAATTCGATCAGACCGAGAGAAATCATAAGCGCATCATTGACCTTGCTCATCAATTCGTCATCCAGATGCGTGATTTTATCGGTCAATCGTTGTTTGTCTATGGTTCGGATCTGTTCCAACAGAATTACAGAATCGCGTTCCAGTCCGGTTGTTTCCGCTTTGATCTCAACATGCGTGGGAAGTTTCGCTTTTTGAATTTGAGCGGTGATGGCCGCCACAATCACAGTTGGACTGAACCGATTGCCGATATCATTCTGAAGAATCAGGACGGGACGAAAACCCCCCTGCTCAGAACCAACAACGGGTGACAGCTCGGCGAAAAAAACATCCCCACGCTTAACGTTCAAAGGGCTACACCCCGCTAACCAGCCGATCTAGTGTAGTTTCCGCTTCCTCTTCTGCGAGAAACGCTTCCGATGCAATATTCAGGTTGATATTCGCCATCTCCATGTAGCCGCGCTGCATCGTTTCCCGAATACACCGTTTCTTGCGTTCATTTACGTACATGCTCATCGCTCGGCGAATCAGTTCGCTCCGGTTCGATTTTTCCTGTTCCACGATACAATCCACTTCCTGAAGGAGATGATTGGGAATACTGACCATAATGCGTTTCGTCTTTGACAACATCCGGCACCCCCGACACAATATCCTGCCCACTTTGGTATTATACCCATCTTTCTCTTTGCCTGTCAAAAGTCTTAAACACCTACATATTTTCTTGTCACGCGTTTTCCCAAACCGCATACCACTTCATAAGAGATTGATCCCACCAAGTCGGCAATCTCATCCAGTGAAATGAAGCTCTCCCCTTGTCCTCCATACAATACCACTTCGTCGCCGACCGAAACCCCTTCCACGTCAGTTACATCTGCCATGCATTGGTCCATGCAGATCCTTCCGATAATCGGCACCCTTTGTCCGCGAACAAGGACATGAGCTTTCCCGGACAAGCGACGCGAAAAACCATCCGCGTATCCAATAGGTAATGTGGCAATCACCGCTTGCTCCCGCTCCACTTTTGCCGCACCATAGGAAACCCCTGCACCGCGTGGCAGTGTCTTCAGGTGTACAATCCGGGTAACCAAACGGAGAGCCTGGCGCAAATTCACCCTGGATCGGTCTACCTCTTGGGAAGGATACAACCCGTACATCGAAATTCCGATCCTGACCATATCATAGGCCATGTCCGGCAATTCCATGGCGGCCGCACTGTTTGCAATGTGACGCAGGGGAACTGGAATCCCCCTGTTCCCCAACGCCGACAGGAATTCCTTCCATCTGGCCGCTTGCCTTTCCGCGTAAGCTTTATCCAGTTCATCCGCTGTGGCGAAGTGGGAATACACCCCTTCAACCTCGATTCCCTTCAACCGTCCCGCCGCTTGGACGAAATCAGCCGCTTCTTCCGCTTGCAGGCCCAGTCTTCCCATTCCCGTATCTACTTTGACGTGAATGCGGGCGGTTGTTCCCGCCACAACCGCTTCTTGTGCCAGAGCCTCCACCATCTCCATGTGAAAACACGTTTGCCTGACATTCCACCGTAGGATCTCCCTGGCAGCAGATGGAGGTACATACCCGAGTACGAGTATTGGTTCGTCAATTCCGGCTTTTCGCAGTTCAATAGCTTCTTCCAGAGTGGCGACACCCAGGAAAGCAGCGCCTGCGGCTATGGCCTGTTTGGCCACAGGAACGGCGCCGTGGCCGTATCCGTCCGCTTTTACAACCGCCATGATGCGTGTCTGTTCAGGCAGAATCCTGCGGAATTCCCGTAGATTGTGTGCAATATGCCCAAGATCAATTTCTGCCCAAGTTGGTCGAATCATGCTGCACCCTCACTTTGTTTTTATAAGCGTAACAACGCGGGACACGCGCGTCAATAGATGCAGAAAAAGGGGCGGTCCCCCGCCCCGACAATAGTCCACCGTTCTGCTATTTGCCCGTCATCCCCATTGTCGACTGGGCAATTTTTGCCATTTCCTGAACAGGAAGTGAAGCGGTCATTGAGAACTCCACGCCCCGTGCAGTCCAGTACATGGTCTTCACATCACCCGCCCCTGTTACAACTGCAGGGATGCCATACAGATCATGCACTTCGGATTCCGGCAGAACGGCCACGCCCGGCGCCGGACGCCGTTCGACAATTGTCAGCGCTTTGCCTTTTCCATCCTGATAAATCAGGTAAATGGCACCTTCTTGTTCCTTGATTTCCTTGAACGTGAAGTCCTTGGGTAAATAGGTCGGTTCGATTGCGCCAAAATCGGTTTTGCCCGCCGTAACCGGGACCGCCCCTTTGTCTTTGCCCATAGCCATGGCCGCTTCCGGTGTGAACGCATCCTTGTTAAAGCTCATTCCGGTTTCAAAGGATTCATAATTCACTGTCACCACCGGCTGTTCATCCTTGTTCAGCAAGATCATTTGCTTCGGATAAAGTTTTCTGTCATCCAGCAAAACCTGTTGCTTGGAGATGATCGGATTTTCGGGCATCATCGGCATTTCAATGACAACCGCTCCTTCTTTCGCGGAGAACTTTTTATCTTGTGATTTTATAATCCTGTCAATCATTGCATGGTACAGATAGACGTGGCCTCCATGCTCTTCCGCCCAATCGCCCCGGAACCGGAAACTCTTTTTTAACTGGGGATTCACGACAAAAATACCTTCTTCGTTCCGCACAATCACTTGGTTGATTTCCTTCTGTTCATTGCCAAGGGCAATCCGATAAAGATTGGGTGCCTGATACCAGGTTTCAATGTAATACTTGGTGGTCGATTGGGGCTGCTGCACCACCATCATCGCTTTGCTCTGGTAAGATTTCAGGCTTTTCTGCACCCCTTGCAAATCCTTGACCACATTGTCCATCGTTCGTTTACCGCAGCCGGCCAATCCCAGACTCAACACAAGGATGGCCGCCATCAGAAGGGCAAACGATTTGCGCATGTGAAACCACTCCTTTTTCGTTCAACGGCTGTCCACTCACCTGTTCTCAACATATTCGGCAAGTCCAGGGATTAGTACAAGACGGTGACGAAATAAGAAGGGAATATTCAGATAACGGCGAAATTACAAATGGAACAAAGGAGGAGAAGAATATGTTGGCAAAAAACACGCTGCACGGTCAAGTGGCAATCGTAACCGGCGGGGCCACCGGAATGGGGCGCGCAATGGCACTCAAATTTGCCGATCTGGGAGCGAAGGTCGTTGTGGCAAGCCGCAACCTGGAGAATTTGCAGACGGTGGTACAAGATATTGAAAACAACGGGGGAGAAGCATTGGCGATCCAATGTGACGTAAGAAATCCCGATCAAGTGGAGAACATGGTGGAGAATACGATTTCCCATTTTGGATCCATTGACATTCTGGTTAACAACGCGGCGGGAAACTTCATTTGTCCTGCGGAGAAACTGACGATTAACGGTTGGAATTCGGTAGTCAATATTGTGCTGAACGGAACCTTCTATTGTTCCCATGCGGTGGGCAAACGGTGGATCCAGGAAGGAAGAAAGGGCAACATTCTGAATATGGTCGCTACTTACGCGTGGACGGGGTCCCCCGGTGTTGTTCATTCCGCTTCGGCGAAGGCGGGGGTCCTAATGATGACGCGAACCCTTGCCGCTGAATGGGGTCGGTATGGCATACGGGTAAATGCAATTGCTCCCGGTCCAATTGAGAATACGGGTGGGGCAGACAGGCTGTTTGGAACGCCGGAAATCGCTCAGAAGGTAGTTGAAGGAGTTCCTTTGCGCCGGTTGGGAACACCCGAAGAAATCGCCAACCTGGCAAGTTATATGGTGTCGCCTTATGCTGATTACATGACAGGCGAATGTGTGACACTGGACGGCGGAGCTTGGCTGGACAAAGGTTTTTTGGGATATGCGGGGACTTTGTAGTCCCCTTTTTCATTTTTCCTCATTCTCGTACCAAGGGTTTACATGCACCAAAACCTCCTTTACATCGGGATGATCACGTTTGATGGAATCCCGAATGGAACGGGCCACATCGTGTCCTTCCTGAACGGTGATCGTACCCGGCACCCCCACTCGTACATCCACCAATATGTAATGTCCATGGGCGCGGGCCCTAAGTCGATCCAACCGCTTGACATGTTGGACGGAAAAAATGGTGCGGCTGAACGCATGCAGCTTATCCGGGTCGACATTTCGCTCCATCAGGATCTCGACCGCTTCCCGCCCTGTCTCATAAGCCAGCTTGAGAATCAGTAAAGCCACGACAAATCCTGCAACCGGATCAGCGTAATAAAAGACCGGCATCTGTAAGCGGCTTCCGATCAACGCGGCACCGATTCCCGCCACAGCGGCAATCGAAGCGTACACATCCGCCTGATGATCAATAGCCGTTGCGACCAACCCGGGTGACTTCAACTTCTTGCCGAGACGCAAAGTATAGGTATACAACAATTGTTTCAGGATCCAGGAGAAACCTGCAGTGGCAAACGCGATCCAATGCGGTTTGTGAGCGGGCTCCGTCAGGGCCTCAATGGATCCGATGCCGATTTCCAACGAAGCTACCGTCAAAACCCCCGCAACTACCGCAGATGCGATGACTTCCGCTTTTCCATGACCATAGGGGTGATCTTCGTCAGCCGGACGGTTTGATACTTTCATGGCAATCAGCACCGCAACGGATGCCAATACGTCAGCAGCCGAGTGATACCCGTCGGCCACCAGTGCATTACTTGCAAAGATATATCCGATAACCAGTTTCAGTACCGTCAACAAGATATTGGAAGCTACCGCAATCCATGCTGCCAGTTTGCTTACCCGTTCCCGGTACTCCACCCCATCACCTCCCGACTTTTTTCATTATTCCAGTGAAGACAGGTCTCTATGCCGGGTTCTCCGCAGGTGCCGATTTTGCCTGAAGCGGGCTTTTGTCTCTTACATTTGAACGGTCATCCGCATTATATGTAGTGATGACTTCCAGAAAGGGGGACTCGAGATGTACGGTTGTTTTGGGGCTTATACACGTTGGGCAGTCGTGTTCCTGATTATTTTCGTATTGTTTCTTCTCCTGGTCCCAAACGGCGCGGATGCCTGACATAGAATGGCAAAAAACCTGCAGGGCTGCAGGTTTTTTGCCATTCTATCATTTTTTGCAAATTCTATCAGATCAAGGTATAAAATGCGTTTTCCCCGCCTATACTACTATCAATAAAGATTTGGGAGGTTGGTAGAATGATCACCCCATTGGAACTGTTCATCCGCAACGGTCAACTGGATCTGCAAAGCTATTTGAACTACTTGTTTATCCTGGTTAACCAACAGGAGTCTCAGGCCACATCGTAGCCTGCATCTTCAATCGCTTCTTTCATTTGATCAACGCTTACGGATTCTTCCCGGTATTCCACCGTAACGGTGCCTCCTTGCAGATCTACAAGGGCCCGTTCCACCCCGTTCAACTCGCCAAGTGCTCCTTCAATCGCTTTCACGCAATGTCCGCAGGACATGCCTTTTACATTCAGTGTTACAGTTGCCATAGTTAATTCCTCCTTGATAAATGGTTTGTTATGAAGCTTTCCAACGCTTCAACAGAAGCGAATTGGATACGACAGAAACGGAACTGAGAGCCATCGCGGCCCCTGCAATGATGGGACTCAAGAATCCGAATGCGGCAATGGGAATTCCGATTACATTGTAAATAAAAGCCCAGAACAGGTTTTGCCTGATCTTTTTCATGGTCATCTTAGACAGGCTGATGGCATCCGGTATACTCCTGAGATCCCCTCGCATGAGGGTAACGTCAGCCGCTTCCATGGCGACATCTGTACCGGTTCCAATTGCCATACCGACATCGGCTGCCGCCAAAGCAGGCGCATCATTGATGCCGTCGCCCACCATGGCCACAACCTTGCCTTGCTCCTTCAGTTGGCTGACCTGCTCCGCCTTATGCTCCGGCAACACCTCCGCCAGCACCCGCTCAATTCCCACTTGCCGGGCAATGGCTTCTGCCGTGCGCCGGTTGTCGCCTGTTATCATGACCACTTCGATTCCCATTTGCTTTAACGCATCGATTGCCTCTGCGGAAGTCTCCTTCACCGTGTCGGCCACCGCCAGCAAGCCGGCCAGGCTTCCCTCAACCGCTGCCATCATAACCGTCTTGCCTTCGCTTTCAAGCTCTTCCATTTGCCTGGTCCAGTCTGATACATCCACCCCCCGGTCCTTCATCAATTTCAGGTTGCCGATGAGAACCTTCTTCCCGTCCACTTCCGCTTCGATTCCGTGTCCCGGAATGGCTTGAAAATGACTGGATTCCGCAAGATCAATGCCTTCTGCCTTCGCCTTCTCCACGATTGCCCCGGCCACCGGGTGTTCCGACCCGATTTCGCCGCTTGCGGCCAACCTCAGCAGTTTCCGCTCTGAAAAAGAACCGGCAGGCACAAGATCGGTCACTTCCGGTTTGCCCTTGGTAATGGTTCCCGTCTTGTCCAGTACTACAGTCGTTATTTTATGGGCTGTTTCCAGGGATTCTCCGCCCTTGATCAAAATTCCGCTCTCGGCCCCACGACCGGTGCCCACCATAATGGCCGTTGGTGTGGCCAGCCCCAGGGCACACGGACAGGCAATGACCAGAACCGCAACTGCATGAATCATGGCCGTTTGAAAATCAGTCAACAGCCAGGTGATCAGGAAGGTGATAACGGCGATTCCCATGACAACCGGTACGAATATGCCGGCAATCTTGTCTGCCAAGCGCTGAATGGGAGCTTTCGATCCTTGGGCCTCGTCAACGAGACGGATAATCTGCGCAAGGGCTGTGTCTTTTCCCACTTTTGTCGCTCGAAACCGGAAAGATCCGTGTTTATTTATTGTGGCCCCAATTACTTCGTCACCGACCGCTTTGCTCACCGGTACGCTTTCACCCGTAATCATCGATTCATCCAGTGTGGAATGGCCTTCCGTGATGATGCCATCAACAGGCACTTTTTCTCCGGGACGAACAAGAATAATGTCTCCGACCCTTACCTCTTCAATCGGAATGTCCTGCTCCCGGTCACCACGGATTACACGCGCGGTCTTTGCCTGCAGTTTCATAAGCTTCTTGATTGCCTCGGAAGTGCGTCCTTTGGCGCGCAGTTCCAAGAACTTGCCCAACAGGATAAGCGTGATAATGACGGTGGACGCTTCGTAATAGATATCGCCCGGCTCGACGAACGTATAGTAAACGCTGTAAAAATAAGCTGCGGATGTACCGATCGCGACCAGCACATCCATGTTGGCGCTTCCGCCACGAAGGGACTTATACGCTCCTTCGTAGAACCGCCACCCGATCCAGAACTGGACAATGGTTGCCAGCCCGAACTGTAAATATTCGGATACCATGACTTCCGACTGGGCGAACATTCCTGTCATTTCAATCAAAAACGGCAATGTCAACAAGGAAGCTATAATCAATCGAAGTTCGAGTTTTTCGTATTCCTTCTTCCGACGCAGGCGTTCCTCATCTTCGTTTACCTGGACGATTTCCTTAGCGCCGTAACCCGTTTTTTCAACCAAGTCGATGATTGCTTTTACGTTCGTTGCATCCGCATCATATTCAACCATCGCTTTCTCACTGGCAAGGTTAACGTTTGCCTTCAAAACTCCGGTTAATTTGTTCAGCCGTTTTTCTACACGGGTTGAACAGGCGGCACAGGTCATCCCGGTGATCGCCAGTTCCACCCGTTCTTTGTGGATGGCTTCCTTTTCTGCTCCAGCGGCGGTGTGACTCATCATGACCCTCCTTCTTCCATTGTTTCACCAGGCATCTTTATTTGGTGAAGACCCGGATCACTTCCATTAATTCCTCGATATGTTTGGAACCATCCCCTTCTTTAATGGCGTTTGACACACAGCCTTTGGTGTGACTGTCAATCAGGCTCAGTCCCACTTTGTTTGTGGCCGCTTTGACGGCAGCCAACTGTGCCAAAATGTCCACACAATAGCGGTCTTCTTCAATCATCTTCTGAATGCCTCTGATTTGCCCCTCAATCTTCTTCAGTCGTTTCAACAAATCCTCTTTATCGCAATGGTAGGCGTACATAACCGGAACCCCCCTTCCTCTGACACCTCTATTATATACAATACCCCCCTACCGTAGTCAATAAACAAACTGTGAAGAATTACAAAACCTGTGGTACTCTTAAGAAAAAAGGGGGGAGTTCCATGGTGGTTAAAGTTTTCGCCACTTTCCGCGAAATTGTCTCCGGCAAAGAAGTCTTGCTGGATATCCGGGAGGGTCAGACTATTCGGGAGTTATTGACATCTCTTATCGACAAATATCCCGCTTTTCGCCAGGAATTATTCGATGCAGATGAGCGATTGAGACAGCATGTGCATGTGTTTGTCAACGGGAAGAATATCATCCACGGGAACGGTTTGGACACCATTCTGTCTGCAACGGACGAAGTGGCCCTGATTCCACCTGTAGGAGGAGGTTAATCCTTGATTCGCCTGGAGTTTCGGGGTCTTTATCAATCCACCTACAAACAATTCCTTCTTGACCTGGGTGGAAGAGAGCTGGAGATCACTGCACAGGGTTCGCGCCAAGAAGGTTCCACCCTGATTGAAGGGGAAGGTTGGACTGCCCTTCTGGAACCGGAAGATTCGGTATCATTCTCAAAAGTAATGAAAGTTCCCCGCACATTTATCACATTCTGCGGGGAACCGGAGGTTGTGGACGTGTTGGTTTCTCAATTTCGTCTGAAGGCACTCCGTGGTGGAGGATAATCTATACGCTGGCCTTCTCAAGGCCTCAAATGTTGATTCTGGGGAACCTCCACGCGTGGCGGTGCCGGGTCTTCCTTCTCTCCTTCGAACTTGCCGTTTGTGAATTTTCGGATCCGCTCCTGCTGGTCCTTGATGTAAAGGAGGCCTTCTTTTTCATCCAGCCAACTGTCCTTTAGACCAATTCCCGCCAGTGAACGCGCCTTCCAGCCCAGGATGGACTCGTAAGAGGCAACGTAAAGCTGATTGTCCTGCCGATAGATTGTATATATGATCTGGGAGTAGGAAGCGTAATAGACTTTCTCGATTTTTACGTTGCCGGACGGAAGGACATGCAATGGGATGACCTTCTTCTGCGGGACCTTGTATACCCCTATTTCATTCCGGCTTTGGACTTTCCGGATATAGAACAACGTGGAGCCGTTGTCCAGCCACTTGAGGTAATGAAGACCGGGCAGTTCCGCTTCCGCCAAGACCTTGTCATCCCGGTTCCTGATCTCCACCCATTTCTGTCCGTCATAGATGGCTATGGTGTAACCCTTCTTGTCAATGTCATACAATACATCGCCATCCGGCGGCTGAATTTTCTTTTCTTGAGCGCTTGCCGTTGCGACTGTGCTGAAAGTATCCACATGGGACGGAGTTAGATACAGCTCGATCGTGTAGAAGACGCTTAGCTGCAGGGTGATCAGCGAAGAAATCGCGATTGCCCATTTTTTGGTAATGTTTACCTTCATTTTTCCTGGCCCCCTCGCGACTTGGCAACAATAAATGCAGTGGCAACCGGTCGTTCCCCCAAAGGGTTGGAAGGAGGCACGATCAATTCTCCCTCCATCCACATTTCCGCACTGAAACCGCCGTCCAGATTGCATGCCGTAACAGCTCCATGCTGCAGCAGGATCCGTTCAAGGTCTTTCAAGGTGGCACCGATACCGCCGCTGCCTCTTCCCTGAACCACCAGCATCAATACCGCGCCGTCTTCCCGTTGTCCGATAGCGGTTCGTGCCGCACGGCCCCAGCCGCCGTCCCCCGAAGTAATCAGACCTTTCCCTTCATGGATAAGCTGCGGCCCGAAAGAAACTGCCTCCTGCAACCCAAGTTTGGCGATGTCCTCCGGCTTGTACTTCCCGATCACAAGCGCACCTTCCTTGGTGAACCCGATAATGGGATCACCAGTGGGTTCGGTAATTTGTTTGCCGCCCGAGATGGTCAGTCCCAGCGGGATGCCGCCGGTACCCCTGCCGGCCACGTCGGAAAAACCTCCCGCATTGATGGCCGCTACCGCATCTGCGCGCTGTGCCATTTCGCTGACAAGCTCCCCTACATCGTACAGGTGCTGCGTTACCTCCACCTTGATGCGTTTCGGGTCGTGGACTATCATCAACTTGCCGGTAAACATTTTCTCTTCGATGGGCAGTACTTCAATCCTGTCGTCAGTAATATTTTCAAAACTCGCCAGGTCATAACTTCCTTCCACTCCCGCGTCAACCCTCATCGGCTGGTAATGCTTCAATTGTTCTTCCGACAGAAAGAAGTGTGCATATTGGGGGTGGCGCGAGGTCAGAATCGACCCTACCACCGTTGAACGCAAGTGTTCAAAGGGTCCGTAGAAAACCAGCAACAAGCTGGATACACCCAGATAGGCAAACGTACCCAATGCGAGTAACGTATATCGGAACCATTTCCTGGTGGCCATTCAATCGCATCTCCCCAACAGATTCTACCCCATTCTACAAGTTACTTTAAAGGGGCTGAAATTGGCAAGGGGGCAAATTTAATATTTCAATGAATAGAAACAAAAAAAAGGCGCATCTTCGCAATGCGCCCTGTCAAATGCAGTCGAACTCCCTGTTTTAAGCAATAATCTCCAATTCCCGCAGTTTGGATTCCGGCACCTGACCATCCACCCAACCCCGGACCTCATAATATTCTTTAAGCATTTCCGGCAGCTTGCTGACTTCGCCTGCACTTCCGCCTGTTCCGCCTTCCGTCAGGAAACGTTCAGGCAGGGTATCGTCTGCACCGCCAAATCCGGCAAGGTTATTGTAGTAACGTTCCAGGTTGTAGATTCGCTCCCCAATCCGCAGTACATCTTCCGGGGTAAGTTCAATCCCCACAACTGCCGAATATTGCTCGGCGTACTCGGGCAACCCTTCCGCAAACGCGGAGAACTTGCAGATGTCAAGGGAATCGGAGAAGGAGTGAATATCCTGAAACAGCTTTACAAGGGCGCCTTTGCCCTCCGCTTTTAAACGGTCCGTCGGCTCGGGAATCCCCATGATCTCGCTGGCTACGGAGTACCCGCGCAAATGACATGCCCCGCGGTTGCTGGTGGCATAGCCCAGACCAATCCCCTGAATGCCGCGCGGATCATAGGCGGGAATCGACTGATTCTTGACAACCATCGCCAGTTTCGGGTTGCCAAAAGCAGTTGCAGCACGTCCGGGACCTTCTGCCAGAATGTTGCCAATTCCTTCACGAAATGCGGTTTTTCGGATCCATTCAATCATCAGATCCACATCCCCCCAATCGATCCGCTCCTGATGCAGCCCCTTCTCAAAGGCTTCCATGGCGGTTGAGAGGGCGTTCCCCATTTCGATGGTATCAAGGCCGTATTCGTTGCACTGGTCAATCATATAGGCAATCGCGTCACGATTGTTGGTTCCACAGTTGGCCCCCAGCGCCCAAGCGGATTCATACTCGTAAGACTCTACGCGAGTCTTGTACTTGCCGTCCGGCACCTCCACCAACTTTTTGCATGCCACCGGGCAAGCGTGGCAGGTGGGCTCTTCAACAAGTATCGTATTGCGCACTGTTTCTCCGCTGATATCATCCGCACCTTCAAAATGCGAAACCTGGGAGTTTCGGGCAGGCAGTGCGCCAACCGTGTTGGTCACGTTCATCAATACGTTGGTTCCGTAGAGTGACAGACCGCCTTTGTTCGGTGCTGTAACCGGACTTTCCATGATCGCTTTCAGCCCGTTCCGGATCGCCACTTTGTACTTTTCTTCATCTGCCGGTTTGGGCATGTTGGACTTGCCCTTGATCACGATCGCTTTCAGATTTTTGTGGCCCATAACCGCCCCCGTACCTCCACGCCCTGCTGAACGGTCATGTTCATTAATAATGGAGGCGAATTTCACCAGATTCTCGCCTGCTTGGCCAATGGCCATCACACTTATGTCATCACTTCCATATTTGTCTTTCAGCTTCTGAATCGTCGCCCGAACTCCAAGGCCCCAGAGGTCGGAGGCATCGCGGACTTCCGCATTGCCGTCTTCCACATACAGATAGACAGGTTTTTCACTCTGCCCCTTGAAGACCAGAGCGTCAAAGTTAGCCCACTTCAACCGGGCGGCGGTCCAGCCCCCCATATGCGAGTCGGTCACTGTTCCCGTTAACGGCGATTTGGTTACCACGCATAAGCGACCGCTCATATTGACACGGGTTCCCGTCAGGGGGCCCGTCATTACACATAGCAGATTGTCAGGTGAAAACGCTTCCACTTCAGGCCCGTTATCAAGCAGCCACTTGACGCCAAGGCCGCGGCCGCCGATATATTTGACGGCGTCTTCCTCATTGATTCCTTTGTATTCCACACTTCGGTCAGACAAATTCACCCAAGCCACCCTGTTGCGATATCCTCCCAGCTTCATTCCAACCCTTCCTTCCCAAAATTTTTTAAATATTTGTATGATTGCAACTCTTTATGGGGACACAAATCTCCTTTCTATAAAAAATATTCGATCTCTTACCAGATATGATACCACAACTAGGCTCTTGAAAAAAGAAGCATTGCTTATGAGTTCCGCTTCACATGGCATTATCCTATAGAGATGCGGAAGCTGCCGTACCCTTCCGGCCATCCTTTGGCAACCAGACTCCAAGCAGCCAGCCAAGGATTGGGAAAACCAGCAACAGTTCGATCAGGGTCGTTATGCCAAGGACATTTGCAAAATACCCCATAACGGCAGCCCCCACTCCTCCGGCTCCGATGGCAAAGCCAATCATCAGGCCCGATACCATACCGACCTTTCCCGGAACCAGTTCCTGGGCATAAACAACCGTTACGGCAAAGCTCGACAAACAGATGAATCCCAATGCAAAGATATTGATCAGACCGGCCAGTCCTGTTAAATAAGGAATCAGCAGCAGGAACGGAACCCCTCCCACCATCGAAAACAGCAGGATGTGCCTCTTGCTGAACCGGTCAGCCAGCGAACCGCCGACAAATGTTCCGATGGCTCCCGCCATCAGGAAAACAAACAGGTATACCTCGGCCGTTGCGGTATTGAATCCTGTCACATTAATATAGTAGAGCGGCAAGAAACTGGCAATGCCGCTATGCAGCCAGGAACGAATGCTGACGACGGAAACAAGCAAAGCCAAAGCCCCATAGTGGTTGGTCCCGGCCCCTGCATGCCCTTTCTTCTCCCAGGTAACGGTCCAATGCTTATACCAGCGGGCCACTATAAGCAAAGCAGCAGCCCCAAGCAAAGCGGGAACCAGCAACCAAGCCGCCCCTTTCAACCCGAACGGGAGGAACAGGAGAGGAATCATCAGCGGCCCAACGGCCTGCCCCGCATTTCCCCCTACCTGAAAAATCGACTGTGCCAGTCCCTTCCGTGGTCCCGCCGCCAAATGGGCAACACGGGACCCTTCCGGATGAAATGTCGCCGAGCCCAGACCGATCAGGACGACCATCAGCAGAACTTCGACAAAACTGTCCGCAAGAGCAATACCGGACAGCCCAAGTCCTGCAAACAGCGCCGCAAGAGGCAACAACCACGGCAGCGGTTTCTTGTCGGTCATATATCCCAGTGCCGGCTGGAAAAAGGATGCGGTGATATTGGCTACCATCACCACAATCCCCAATTGGGCGTAATTCAGTCCCAAGTCCGTCTGCAGGACGGGAAGCAACGCCGGAACCACCGAAGTCAACAAATCCTGCAAAAAATGGGCCGCACAAACATAATAGAGAATCCGATACTGGGGCTGTGACCCCTGCCTGAGAGCTTCCAAATTGTGCCGACCCCTTCCGGTTTTTCTTACTATCATACTACAATTCTATTGCCGTCTGTACAGCTACATTTCCAAGAACCCCAACCGTTCCCGAAAACCCTCAAACCGTTGCACACGGAAAGACAATACCACCATATAGATTAGCAGCAAATCTTTACAGCAAAGCCCTCCCGGCAATCACAACCCCATCCTCGTCCGCATAAACATAGTGGCCCGGTGTCCACACAACGCCGCCAAACTGGAGGATTACATCCCGCCTTCCTTTGCCCTCCTTCTTGCTCTTTAACGGCATGCTGCCAAGGGCCAACACTCCAAGATTCAATTCGGCCATGTCCGCCACGTCTCTTGCGCAGCCGTTGATGATCGCACCTTCCAAACCACGGGACTCAGCCAGTTTTGCCAACATGTCCCCCAACAGGGCACACTTTCTTGAACCTCCGCCATCCACCACCAGCACCGACCCGGCAGGCACCGTTTCAATCGCCTGGCGCACCAGCACATTGTCGTCCAGCACCTGAACTGTCACAATCGGTCCGCAAAAACGCTTCTTTCCCCCGTAGGACTTAAAGCTTGTCTCGCAAATCTGCAATTCCGCCGAAAATTCATCACACAAATCTGCCGTTTTGAAACTCATGACCGATTCCTCCCTGCTGGATTTTTTGTCATAAATATATCACAAGGCAAGCACTGAAACTTGTCGAATACGTTGGTAAACATAACACCACGGAGGGACCACCTGCCCTTTGAAAGAAAGGAAATAGCCTTGCCGCGAAAACAAATGAAAGCGGACCACAGTGAATGTGATCCGCTTTTTTTGCTCCCGGTCAACTTGCCAACCGCCTGAACAGGATATTGTTCTCCAGGTGAATGTGCTGGAACAGATCGGACTCCAGTTCCTCCAGCTTCTGGAATGTCAGTGTGTAGGTGCGGCATGCCCCTTCCGGCAGGGTGTACTGATTCGTGATCTCCCGCATTTCTCTCAGAATATCTCCCACCCCTGTATGTTCCTTCTCCAGTTCGTCGATCACCTTTATTGCCTTGTTCCTGGCTTCTTCGGAACGGGTTTGTTCAAATTCGGCAATCAAAGGGAAGATGATTTCTTCTTCCTTGATCAGATGGGACTCCAACTCCATCTTCAAAGTGTGAAACAGCCTGTGCAGTTGTGCCAATTCTCCATGAGAAGCTCCATGCACCCGGAGAATCTTTGTCACATACTCGCTGAGCAGCGGAAGTTCTTTCTGCAGATAGACATGGTGTGTATTTACGATATGTTCAATCAGATCCAAGGATCCCATGGACGGAAAGTCAAGATTGGACTCCTTGAGGTTCACCATATCCTGATACATCCGATTCAGCCTGTTTAGAACCTCTCCATCGTCCAGGCCCTTCTGCTTAAGCACTTCGGACAAAGTCCTGTTGCCTCCGCAGCAGAAATCGATCCGGTATTCCTTGAAAAGATTGCTTGCTTTCGGGAAGTTTACAACAATATCGCCGACTTTTTCTTTCCCTGTGAATACGGTCTGCATAGTCTTATCCCCCCGTGTTAGTTTTCTCTATAAAACTGCACGACAAAATGTTCCGGCTCCACCTGCTCGATTTTGTGGGCAAACCCTTTGGTCGCCATTAACTTCAACAGCGGAGCCGGCTCAAATGTGGTGTGCAATTGCAGACAATCGTTTTCCTTCAGTTCTTTCACATGTTTCATGATAATGTCAAACGGCTCCTGTTTGGCCCGAAGTATGTCCCTGACGTCAAGATCGACGATATTTCTTTCCATCCTCGCATCCTCCTTTTTCAATTACTGACACCTTTAATGTACCGCATCCAGATGAAGATGCTGTGCGTTACGTCACAGCCCCCGGCCCTCTCCCTCCGAAAAGAATGTAGCCAGCGGCACCCCAGATGATGATAGCCGATACTTTGTTCAAGATGAACATGAAACGTCCTGACTTATCCAGTTTGCCAGCAATCCGTCCTGTCAAAGCGAGACCTGTGAACCAAACCCAGGATACCAGAATGGTGGAAGCGGCAAACACCACTTTCTCCATTCCCGTGTAACTCAGCGAACTGGTGCCGATCACTCCAACGGTGTCCAGAATGGCATGCGGATTCAGGAGAGAGACGGAAGCGGCAAAAGCAATCTGTTTTCGGGGAGCGAATGTACTCGCATCCTCGCCGGTATCACTGTTTCCCGGATTGCTGTTCCATGTGGACCATCCCATGTAGAGCAAGAACAGAACACCGGCAGTAAGCAAAAGGGTCTTGATCCAGAAAGACCCCAGCACCAACACAGAAACTCCCAAAACCGCCAACAAAATCAGCAGCGTGTCGCAAATGGATGCCGTTACGACAACCGGCAGCGCGTTAAGAAATCGCTTGTGCACGGCCCCTTGATTGAACACGAACACATTCTGTACACCAAGCGGCAGAATCAGTCCAAAAGCAAGTATGAAACCGTGTATGAAGGCTTGTATCACTTCAATTCCTCCAAGTTTCATCGTTGTATATCTACAATCATACACAGGATTTTGGATCTGTCTCCAGCCAAATGGTTGGAAATCAACCCAACCAAGTTTAAGATAGAAGCAGAACCTAACCTAAGGAGAAACAAATGTCACAACTTGGATGGAAACCTGACTCAACTTCCTCTATTCCGCTCTATCGGCAGATCTATGATTTTATTAGAGTAAAAATTGAAAACGGCGAATGGCCTCCTGGCAGCAAAATTCCTTCCCAGCGCAAATTGGCCGATTCCTTTGGCGTGAACAGAAGTACTGTGATCATGGCTCTTGATGAGTTGATTGCGCAGGGTCTCCTTGAAGGCAAAAGCGGGGGTGGCACGAGAGTCGTCAACAATTCCTGGTCCTTGCTCTCATCTGCGCCGCTTCCCGATTGGAACTCCTATGTGCAGGCGGGAATTCATCATCCGAATATGCCCACCGTTCAGGAGATCAACAGGGCGGAATTCGCCCCCCGCATGATCCGCCTGGGTACGGGAGAACTTTCCCCGGACTTGTATCCACGGGAACTTATGGCCAAAGTGTTGGAGCAATTACCGGCTCGCATCAGCTCCATGGGGTACGAAGAGCCGAAAGGACTGCTTGTCCTTAGGGAAGAACTCGGCAGGTATCTGAAATCACTGGGAATTGAAGCTTCTCCTTCCTCCATCCTGATTGTCTCAGGGGCACTGCAGGCACTGCAATTGATCTCGGTGGGACTGCTGCAGCCCGGGTCGACCATCTTGCTGGAGAAACCCTCTTATTTGAATTCCCTGCATGTATTTCAATCTTCCGGGATGAGACTGTTCGGAATTCCGCTTGATAACGAAGGAGTTCAGATCAAAGCGGTCATGGAACAGAAAAACCGCCAAAACGGAGCTCTGCTGTATACCATTCCCTCTTTCCACAACCCAACCGGAATTGTAATGACGGAAGCAAGAAGAAACCAACTGATGGAAACCTGTGAGAAGGAAAGGCTGCCTGTCATCGAGGATGACGTATACCGGGAACTTTGGCTGGATGCTCCAGCTCCCCCGCCCTTGAAAGCATCTGACAAAAACGGTCTGGTTCTCTATCTTGGCAGTTTGTCCAAGACATTGAGTCCCGGACTGAGAATTGGGTGGCTGGTCGGTCCGGAACCGGTGATTGACCGCTTGGCTGATATAAAGATGCAGACTGACTACGGGTCCAGTTCCCTCGCACAATGGGCGGCAGCCGAATGGTTATCCAGCGGCATGTATTACGAGCACCTGGAAACTGTGAGGAAATCTTTGAAGGAACGCCGGGATGCTACTGCCGATGCGCTGCAGAAGCATTTTAAAGATCTGGGGGAATGGACCTTGCCGACAGGCGGTTTCTATATTTGGCTTCAGCTGCTTCCTTCTCTATCCGTCCGAACACTTTTTGAGAAAGCCTTACGGGAAGGCATCCTGTTAAATCCCGGTACCTTGTATGATCCACATGCAGTACAGTTTCTGAGACTTTCGTATTCTTACGCCTCCCTGTCGGACCTGACACAAGGTATCCGCCGACTGGCGGAACTCATAAGAAAAATGCAATAGCTTCCCTTGGTGTCTCAAGCATATTGCTATCCTACCTGCTCAACAATAGTGCTTTGCAAAAAAGGAGGGATGTCCCCTCCTTCTCGTTCAGCATGTTATTTCTTGGTCAATTCGGTTTTTCGTTGGTGGTACTCTTCCAATGTAATGCCTTCCCTTTGAATGGTTCTGGCAATGTCAGTTCCAACATACCGAATGTGCCACGGTTCATAATTGTAGCCCGTGATGGCCTCTTTCCCTTTCGGATAGCGAATGATAAACCCGTATTCCGGAGCGTGCTTGTCCAACCACTTGGCGTGAGGCGTGTCGGCAAAGCAGTCTTCGGCCGCACAGGTGCCTTTGGTATCCGACACATCCATGGCCAGGCCTGTTTGGTGTTCGCTGTGCCCAGGTTCGGCACTATATTGGCGGGCCGTTTCTTCTCCTTGCACACTGATATAATAGGTAAATAAGGATTTTTGCGAATCGAAGGACCGGTACCCGGAAACACCCGCCAGGTCGATGCCGTCCTTCCTGGCCGCGTTGAAAAGTTCTTCGAGCGCTTTGGCAGCTTCTTTCCTCATCAAGCGTCGTTCTTCTTTTTCCTTGAAGATAAATGGCACGTTCGGCTCCACCAGATCAGAAGGTGTGTAATTGGCAGGAAGTTTGTTTTGTTTATTGACCAGAACCGCGACATCATCGGGTTTGTTTGCTATTTGCAATTGGTCTCGCTTGTCTTTTTCGGTAACATCACTGGTCACATTACCTGATCCGTGAGGCGACGGGTCTTTATGCTCAACAAGAACTTTCGGAGAAGATAAAGAAGCCTGGGCGATTGGTGCATCCGGCTTGGTTGTTTGAACGTTGCATCCTGCCAATAAAGTTATTGTTGCAGACATTGTAAGAAGTTGAGCCGTCGATAATCTATTCATAAGCCCTTCCTGCCATCTTCTAAAATTAAAAGTCTACCAATACTATATCACATTTAAAAATCGATATCTTCTCTCCCACAGCCGTGATTGACGATTTAGCCTCTTGCCCGAAATACAAGCGCGCCCAAGAACCCAAATATTATGGCAGCCGAGATGCCAGCGCTCGTCACCTCAAAAATGCCGGTTAGAACCCCGATCAATCCGCTGCTCTCTGCCTCTTGCATGGCACCATGAACCAGGGAGTTGCCAAAACTGGTAATCGGTACCGTAGCTCCGGCTCCGGCAAACTTGATTAACGGATCGTAGAGCCCAACCCCGTCCAAAACCGCGCCTGCAACTACAAGGGAAGACATGGTATGGGCGGGAGTTAACTTCACAACGTCCATTAAAAATTGGCCAATCAGGCAAATGAATCCCCCGATCAAGAACGCCCAAAGATAGATCATGCGTCTCTTCCCCCTATTCAGTTTCAATTGCAACCGCATGCGCTATGCAAGGGATGCTCTCGCCCTGCTGGTAGGATATCGGAGAAAGCAATGCGCCGGTGGCAACCACCAGGAGCCTCTTGATCTGCCCCTCGCGCATGCGTCTGAACAAATGTCCATATGTAACTGCAGCGGAACAACCGCATCCACTCGCTCCGGACCAGACATTAGGGTTATCCCCGTAAATCATCATCCCGCAATCCTGATAACGTTCCAGAGGAATTTCAATGCGGTGTTGCTGCAGAAGATCACACAAAATGGAATGCCCTACCTTGCCCAAATCCCCTGTAACTACCAAATCATAATGGTCATAAGGAATCCGGAGATCCCTGAAATGGGCTTCGATGGTGCTTAATGCGGCAGGTGCCATTGCCCCTCCCATGTTAAAGGGATCCTTGAGCCCCATATCCACCACTCTGCCGATTGTGGCAGAAGTTACATGCAGGCCCTTTCCCTTGGCCGAAACTACTGCAGCTCCCGCTGCGGTTGCTGTCCATTGTGCTGTGGGAGGCTTTTGCGATCCGTATTCAGTCGGATACCGGTACTGCTTTTCTGCTGTTGCATTGTGGCTGCAGGTGCCAGCCAACACATAGTCCGCCGATTGACTGTCAATAATCAAGGAAGCGACCGCCAGGGTTTCCATGGATGTGGAGCAGGCTCCAAACATCCCGAGAAAAGGGATAGTCAATGTGCGGGCACCGAAATTGGACGAAATGATTTGATTCATTAAATCTCCGGCGAGAAAAAAATTTACGTTTTCTTTGGTGATTCCCGCCTTCTCGATCGCTTTGTCACAGGCTTCTTCCAGCAAAACCCTTTCCGCCTTCTCCCAACTGTCCTGACCGAGCAACAAATCTCCGTGAAGGGTGTCAAAATCCTCGGCAAGTGGTCCCTTCGCTTCAAATGGCCCCCCAATGGCAGCCGATGCCAGAATCACAGGTCGATTTGGAAACAGCCAGGATTGATGGCCCTGCAGCATACGTTACCCTCCCATCTTTACCAGCGTTTTGATCATACCGATAATGAATGCCGCCACCACTCCATAGACGATGACCGGGCCTGCAAGTTTGAACATTTTCCCTCCTACGCCCAACACGAAACCTTCACTTCGGTGTTCGATGGCTGCGGAAGCAATGGAATTGGCAAATCCTGTTACGGGCACTGCCGTTCCGGCTCCTGCCCATTGCGCTATGCGATCATACAGACCCAGGCCGGTTAACAATACGGACAGGATGATCAATACGGCAACGGTAGGATTGTTGGCTGTTTTTTCCGAAAAATTGAAGAACCGCATAAAAATATCATGGATGCCTTGCCCTATAAGGCAAATAAACCCTCCAACAAGAAATGCGCGAGTAAAGTTGCGCAACAAAGGTCGTGGAGGTTCATGACTTTTGGCCACATCCTGATATCTCTGCTGGGTTGGCGTGAGCTTTTTCAGTTTTTGATTTGCCATGTTTATACCACCTGGTAGAGAAATTTTAACGTGTCATCAAGGGAGTGACGTTCTCGACAACCTTCTTCAACCGGGATGCCTCAAGTTCGTACATGTTCTTCGTTTCTTCGTTTTGTGCGGACAAAGCATACAACTCCAGATCTGCCTGGCACTTTTTAAGTGTTGCATAGGTCAACTTGACAGTTTGTGGGGCCGGCACCTGAATTTTATCGTCATAGAGATCCAGAAAAAGCTGTCCATTGTCGTCGACTTGCCCCAAAAAAACGTTTTCCAAAGCCACGCCTTGTTTCTCCAGTTCCGTTTTCAGCCATTTGCGATTGAATCCGATTGTGGCAAGCGGTTCGTCCATTATGACACCGTCCATGATTACCGCTTGCGGTTCTTTCACGGGAGCCACCGACAACCCAAGATGTTTGGGCGTAAGCGGCTGGTTTTCCGATTTCAGTAATACACTGACCGATCCGTTTGGTTCCATAACTGCAAACTCCACGTCTGCGACCTTAAACGCGTTTTTCATCCGGAGCTGTTCCATCAGTTCTTCTGTCGTTATCCGTTCTTTTTTGAGATTGTCTTCCAGGATCTTGCCGTCCTTTATAAGGACAGTTGCATTTCCGTCAACGACGTTGCGAATCGTTTTGCTTTTTAGCTGCAACCATCCTATTAATACTGGGAACAAGGCGAAAATGGTCAAAGCAAGGAATCCGTGCAACACGGGTCCATCCATATCTGTTGCAATAAAACCTGCAATGGAACCAATGGTGATTCCGACAATGTATTCAAAGAATGTAATTTGTGACAGTTGCCGTTTGCCGATCACCCTGGTCAAGAGGAATAAGTACAGAACTGCTGCGACAGAGCGAATCGTTATATTCAGCCACTCAGGCATCCCTTACCCTCCTTAAAAAAGGGAGAGGACTCCCTCTCCCAGCCGGTGCGGATACTTAGAATCCTTTATATTGCGGCTCCTCTTTCTCAATTTCGTTTACCCTTTTCTCCAGCGTGTTGATAATGGATTGGGTGCTTTGAGCTGCCTGGGTGTAAGTTTGCTTTGCATTTTTGTTTTGGGTGTTCAAAGCAAATGTCTCCAAATTCGCCTGGGCGCTCTTGAGGGATGCCAAGGTTTGCTTGACCTGGGATGCAACAGTCATTATGAATCACCTCCTCACACGAGATATATTATCAACAAAAACCGAAACGTTATTCATGCGAATCGCAATATTTCACTTCAATACGTTCATTTAACCAGCCAATTATATACTGATAATTCGGGGTATTATGCTTGTCCTGTAACAACCGATGTTTGGCATTAGAAATCGATATAAACTTTTTGTCTTTCACCTTAAGACAATCGTGAAATTCTCTAACGGAGTCAGGGTCTACAAGTGGATCCTCTTCGCCACATAGACTTAATACAGCATTTTGAATGGCACCAGCTTTTTTTAGAGCATAGTTGGCATTAATAAGAAATTCGTTACACCAACGAACTGAGTAATAAGTTATAAAAGACGGCTCGATTTCTGTTGACACCCCATTTTGCATGCGCAGTTCAAACCCTAACTTTGATAAAAATACGCTCCACATATTCAGATCAAAGCACAACTCTGGAGTTAACCAAGATAATGCTTGACATGCAAAACGAAGTGTCTTTGGTATCTGAAAACGAAGTTTCAACGCGGGGGCAGACAAAATTATTCCTTGAACATTGTTTTGTCGTTCTTGCACATAGCGGATGACGATGATTCCTCCAAGGCTGTGCCCCAATAAAAATAAGGGGATTGGCTCGTGTTGTTTTCTTACTACTGAGATAAAATCATCCAGATCCTTCAGATATTGAGAAAACGTATTTATATGACCACGCTGTCCTGTTGATTGACCAAACCCCCTGAGGTCAAGAGCATAAAAAGCAATACTATGCCGAAAGCAAAATTCCCCCAAATCAAAAAACTGCCCCGAATGTTGACCTGCACCATGAATCATGATCAGGATGATTCTTGAATCCGACGGAACCAATGCACGATAAAAAAGACCTTCCTGATCATGAGCACGAAACCTTTTCCCATTATTCCAACACATTAATTCAAACATCATGCCAATGCGAATCCTCCTCCAGATTGTTGCAAAGAACCATGTTAAGTATGAGTTTTGACACAAATTTTTAGTACCGAAACAGCCCAAATTCGTTTATTCGAAAGCGAAAAAAATATTCGTAAGAAGCAATGAATATAAGTCGTATCCCTCTGAACATACTTTGTTCGTTGAATATTTTGGAAACAGGAGGATTGCGTATGTATAAAAACCCCTTGATTTCAATTACTTATCAAGCAACCTGACTAGTTGCAAACAGGATTATTACAATAAACCCGGTAACTGCTTTAAAAAAACAAAAAAGCATCAGCCAATAGGGTTGATGCCTCTTTACCAGGCTGCCCACTCGACAGCCTGATTTGTTACGCGTCCCTTTATCGCTAAAAAACCGCCGGTGCGAAGCCCGGCGGTTTTTTGTGTTTAAGGGGTTATCCCAATTGTTTAATTCCGGTATTGGCTTGAACGAAGATTTCCGTATACTTCTCTTCTTCCTGTTCCGAAACCTTACCCGATAAAACAGTGCCAAGATATGCCGCAAGGAATCCAAGCGGTATCGATACGATGCCAGGGTTTTTCAAGGGGAATATTGCATCCGCGGCAGGCATGATGTTCGGGCTGATTAAGATCAATCCGACAGAACCAATAAGACCGGTCAGCATCGCGGTAACAGCTCCCGTAGTATTAAATCTCTTCCAGAAAATCGTCAAAACGATAACCGGCAGATTTGCGCTCGCTGCCACACAGAATGCAAGAGCCACAAGATACGAAACGTTAAAGCTTTTTGCCCCCAACGCAAGAACGATAGAGAACACAGCGATCCCAATCGACGCCCAGCGTGCTGCCTTCATTTGCTCGGCTTCGCTTGCTTGCCCCTTCCGCAAAACATTCGAGTAGAAATCGTGCGCAAACGCGCTCGCTGCCGAGATTACCAATCCGGCCACTACTGCCAGGATCGTTGCAAAAGCAACAGCCGAAATAAAGGCAAGGAAAATGTCACCGCCAAGATACGCGGCCAATTGGGGAGCCGCCAAGTTCCCTGCGGCATTGGCCTTCTTGATGGAGTCTTGCCCGACAAAATAAGCGGCTCCATAGCCGAGAATCGGTGTCATAAGATAAAACAGCCCGATAATCCAAGTAGCGAACACAATTGATTTACGTGCTGTCTTCGCGTCGGGAACCGAGAGAAAACGAATTAAGATGTGTGGTAAACCTGCTGTGCCAAGCACTAACGCAAGATTGAGCGAGATGGAATCCAGGCCCGCCGTGAAGGTGGTAGGCGCAGGTGGTGTCACCGCTTTATCCCCAATTTTGGCAGCGACTTGGTTAAACAATTCGACCGGGTTAAAGCTAAAGTGAGCAAGCACAATCAGTGAAAGAGCAATCGTTCCACCCATTAGTAAAACTGCTTTAACGATCTGAACCCAAGTCGTAGCCAACATCCCACCGGCCACAACGTAGACTGTCATTAATATTCCGATAATGATAACGGAAGTCGAATACTCCAAACCGAGTAACAGTTTAATTATTGCACCGGCACCTACAAGTTGCGCAATCATATAAAACGTGCTGATTGCCAAGGTATTGAGCGCGGCTGCAGAACGAATCGCTTTTGCATTAAAGCGGGCTGCAATCATATCAGCCATCGTATATTTGCCGAGGTTTCTCAATGGTTCAGCAACGATAAGTAAAACCACCAGATAGGCAACCAAATACCCGATCGAATAAAAGAATCCGGAAAACCCGTTCAACGCAATTGCGCCGGCAATACCGAGAAAAGAGGCAGCAGACATGTAATCCCCTGCAATCGCGAGCCCGTTTTGCCAGCCGGTGATGTTTCCGCCAGCCACATAGAATTCACTGGTCGATTTGTTTTTCTTGGCTGCAAAATAGGTGATCAAAAGAGTAAGAACTATGATCCCCACAAAAAAAGAAAATGCGGTGGCATTCATTCTGCTTTCCCTCCTTTATCTGTTATTTCCTGTTTCACCTTATTTACCAGTTCATCAAACTTGTTTGCCTTCCTCATATAGAGGTGGCAAAGCCCCCAGGTCATCGCAAACTGTGCAAACGCATAGAGATAGGCCCAATTAATTGCCCCGACCGCCTTTTTATTCAGTACCGTTGAATAAGCGGTCAGAACCGGAAGAATAAAGTAAAAAACAAAAAAGAAAATAGTGGCTGGAACAATAAAGGAACTCTTCTGACGGATCAGTTCCTGAAACGATCCTGTCTGAGCCACGCGGCCCCAGTCTCCCATTTCTGCCTTCGGCTGCTTACCATTGCCCATGGAAGCGTTTACATTGGTTTTAACATCTGCCAGCACGTCTTCCTCCCCCTTGCATGTTTTTTTGATCTAATAATTCTGAATTATTATCATTTTAAAAGAAATGTTCACAGTTTTGACAATAAAATCGCAAAATGTTGTTTTCATTGTCTGAAATGTCGAATTTTGAGCTTGTATTGTCCGATTTGAGGAATACTCTATTACTGCTTGAGGATTCTAAATAGTTCCTTAGCCGCCGTTCGGCTAACCGGGATTTTGGTTTTCTCTTTGTTCTTCAAAATAATGTTATAGGCTCCGTTAAACCAAGGTGTAATCTCATGAAGATAATCCAAATTCACCAAATAGCTGCGATGTGGGCGAAAAAATGAAAAGCCCCTCACCTTTTCCTCCAATTCCTGTAATGTCATTCGTGTATGAATTTTTCCTCTGTCTGTAAAGATTTCTATAAGTCTTTCCGTGCGAACCGCATAATGAATCATTTCGGGGGTTAACACAACCACTTTTTCGCCATTATCAATCAGCAACTTGGAACTTCGGGATTGTTGGGAATCCGGTATGGGTGACGTCGTAGAATAATGCTTATCAAATGAAAAATGTTTACGAACACGTGAAATCGACAAATTAATGCGTTGCAAATCGTAAGGCTTTAAAAGATAGTCAATAGCTTCCACTCCAAAAGCTTCGATTGCATACTCTTCATAAGCGGTCGTAAAAACGAGTAAGGGTGACCTTTCACCCCTTTGGGCAGACTTGGCAACCAATTCTTTTGCCGCTTCCATGCCCGACAATACAGGCATGTGAATATCCAAAAAAATCACATCCGGCCGATACTGATCGTAAAGTTCTAACAATTGTTTCCCATTTTCCGCGCCGGGACAAAGTATAAAATCGTCATGCTGTTGGATCAGGTAGCCTAATTCCTCCCGTGCCAACCGTTCGTCCTCGCCAATCATGACTCGAATCTTCATGAAAAACACTCCGTTCTTCGTTTGCAATGGGGATCCGAAATGAAACGCAACATCCTCCGGATTCCAGGTTTTCAATCTTTAGAGATGACCTCATACCCAATAGGCCGATCAATCGCTGATTTACGTTGTGAAGGCCAATACCTGTGCCTTCCTCACTTGGAATCGGCTGTTTACCCAAATTGCCTATTAACTTGCTCGGTATGCCAATCCCGTTATCCCGTATCTCAAGTTCAATCTCTTCTCCCTTCTTTCGGACGCACAGTTCGATCTTGCCCCCGCCTGATACATGCTTAAGTCCATGCTTGATGCTGTTTTCCACCAAAGGTTGCAGAGTCGAAGGCGGGATCAATGCTGTTTCAATCCCTTCATCAATATGGCAGTCAATCGTGAGCTGGTCGGCAAACCGAACTTTGACGATTTCAATGTAAGCATACAAATGCTCGAGTTCTTGTTCTAAAGAAATCAAAGGAGACGCTGCAATTTTTAAGTTGAGCCGCATAAAATAACCAAGCTGCACAATGATATGCCTTGCCAAATCGGGATTCACACGGATCAGACTCGAAATCAGGTGCAGTGTATTAAAGAAAAAATGCGGGTTGACCTGCGCCTGTAAGTTACTCAGCTCCATTTCTTGCAACAGGTTTTTCATTTTTTCCACCGCCAAAACATCCAACTGGTTTGAAATCAATTTTCCCAGCCCCTGAGCTATTGCAATTTCCACCGCTCTTAATTGTTGAGGACGTTGAAAATACAACTTGATTAATCCCACTACTTCTCCCGACTGACGCAGCGGAACAAGAATAGCGGCTTGCAACGGGCAGTCTGAGTGGCTGCACTGAATTTGTTCACCGTTGACTGCAATCTGGATTTCACCGCTGTCAATTGCTATATGTGATATGTGTGTCTGCAGCATTTCCCCCTGTTTATGATGGTCGGAGCCAAGTCCAATATGGGCCAATACTTGGGACTTGTCTGTAATCGACACGGCCGCCATTTTCAACTCGGTATGCAGCAATTTTGCAATTTCAGCAGCAGTTTCATATCCTAAGCCCTGTTTCAAGTGAGGCAAAGCTTCCTCCGTAATCCGTAATGCCCTTTGAGTTTCGATTGCAGCTTCTTGTTCCTGCTCACTAACAGCTACCTGAATCATTGCGGTAAAGATCGCAATCGCCAGACTGCTCGTGACGACAAGAGGCAGTCCAATCGTATTCACGAGTGAAATTGATTGTTCTGGCGGTGATGTAAATAGTAACAAAAGACCCATGTGTATAATCGGCGGAAACATCCCTATAAACATCGCTTTCGCTGGCGCAATGATACGTTCGCTGGAAAAAAAACGCGCAGTTAAACCCGCCAGCAATCCGGCGATGGGATTGATCGTTCCACTCGCTAACTGCGCTTCTTGCAACCAAAAATAATAAAAGGTACCAGCAATGGCGCCTGACAGGAACCCGACAGACGGGCCGCCTAACAAGCCGGCGATGACAACGACGATCAATGTGGATCCCACAAGTGTTTCGCCTTGAACCAATTGAGACTCTAACATGTCAGGAATTGTGCTTCCCTTGGCAATGAATTCACCCATTAAGGCTCCCAAAATAGCAAAAGCGCCAAAAATTAGGGAATGAAAGACAATGGTTCCCCAATTGAGTTTTCGATCTAATAGATAGCGAAAAGACGTAACGCGAGTCAGCATGAAAGCCAATATCAGGAGCAGGCCAACCCGTTCAAATAAATAAATAGTCAGTTCTCCCATTGACCGCTCACCTGTACTTCATTTGGTTTGATGCCGGTTTGTGATTGTAGAAATACTCTTAGAAAATTCTCCTCATCAACAGGCTTCCTGGAACACAGCGTACCTAGTATGGCGCCAACAAAACCCAGAGGAATGACTATAATGCCGGGATAATTTAAGTGGAGAACGGAATCAACTTCCATCCCGCCGTCGAATATGCGGTTCATGTGCGGTCCGAAAAGAACAAATGTTAAGGATGCTGCCATTCCGGTAATGATACCTGTTGCCGCTCCCGTAGTATTGAATCGTTTCCAATAAAGTGTAAACAAGATTAGGGGCAGATTGGTTGAAGCAGCAACAACAAACGTAAGTGACACAGGTAAAGCTACATTTGTATTTTTCATCGTAACAGCTATTAGAATTGAAATGAGACCAATAACAGCTGCTGCAATCTTTGCCATTTGCAGTTGGCTTTTCTCTGACGCCTTCCCGTTTCGAAGAAGATGGTTGTACACGTCATGCGAAAATGAACTTGCAGCCGTGAGGAGTAACCCTGTCACCACTGCCAGAATGGTAGAAAAGGCAACAGCCGATATGAACGCCATAAAAAATTCTCCCCCCAATGCGGACGCCAATAACGGGGCTGTCATATTTCCTGTGGGGTCAACGGAAACCAGCTGATTCCACCCTACAAACGCGACAGCACCGAAACCCAAAATCAGTGTGATTAAATAAAAAATCCCGATCACCCAAGTTGCCGTTACTACCGATATTCGTACAGAATGTGAATCCTTAACGGTAAAAAAACGGTTCAAAATATGAGGCAATCCGGCGGTTCCCAAGATCAGAGAGAGGTTTAGAGAGAGTGTGTCCAATGGATTGGAAAACAGATTTCCAGGGCTGAAAAACTGCTCGCCATAGGGAGTAACTTGTTTCACCCGATCAAACAGATTCAATACGTTCCAATCGAAACGAGACAACACAACCAAAGAAATGAGCAAGGTTCCCGAGATCAACATTACGGTTTTGATGATCTGTACCCATGAAGTGGAAACCATTCCCCCGAATACCACATACATAGTCATCAATATACCGGTAACTAATACGGCCATCGAAAAGTCAATCCCCAGCAACAAATGAATGAGAAGACCCGCCGCCACCAATTGGGGAACCATATACAAAACAGAAATGATAATTGTATTTAACGAAATGACAAATCGCAAACTGTCAGAAGGAAAGCGGGCATATATCACATCTCCAAGCGTGAACCTGCCCAAATGACGTATCGGTTCGGCAATAAATAGAAGCAATAAATACGAAACAAGAAATCCGATCGAATAAAGAAAACCATCAAAACCGTAAATTGCAATGGCTCCCGTGATTCCAAGAAAAGAGGCGGCGCTCATATAGTCACCTGCAATGGCCAATCCGTTTTGAACTCCTGTCAGACTCTGTCCGGCGGAATAAAACAGATGTGTTGAATTTCCTCTTTTTGCTGACCAATAGCTGATCACTACAGTCCCGATGAGGATAGCTATAAAAAAAATAAAATAAGTTGGATTCATAGGCTCCCCTTCAATTGAGAGACCTCATCGTTCACCAACGAGGCCTCCCTTTCGCATCCACCAAGTGTCAGGTATACGCTTCCCGTAAACTGAACAAATCGGATTTGTATAGATTTTAGACTATTTTTTATAGTCTGATCAACAAAATCATCTGTATTATTTAAACAATAATGAAGGACATTTTTACCCGATATTACCCCCTGCAGAAAAAGAAAAAGCCAAGAGGCTGACCTTCCTGAACAATAAATGTTTCGTGATAAAAACCGACTTCACCTGTGCTGGTTACCTTCTTGTTGAAGTTCCTCCATGAATTGCAGAATCTAGTCGTCAGTGTAAATAAGATAATGTTAAAACCTCCCCGACTTGAAAATTGAATATAATAACCACAAAAACATGAGTGTCGCCACCGCAAAACCAATCTCGATCGCTGGAATTTTCCATAACAACGTAGTTTGCCTGCCCAACGAGGAGCCTATTATGATTCCCACCATGATAATGCTGAAAGCCAATAAAACAATGCTGAATGACAAGCGGTTGCTGATCCGTTCCAGTTTCCTCAAAAAAAGATCAAGTTCGGGGATATCGATCTCGAGTCGTAGCCGCCCCCGCTTGATCAAAGATTTCAACTCTTTAATGTTCCCAGGAAGATTGGACAGAAACTCGCCGTATTCGGCAGCATGTTTCCATAGAATTTCGGCCACGGTCTTTGGATGAATTCGTTCCTTCAACAATTGGCGTCCGAACGGCTCTGCTATGTCAAGTATGCTAAAGTCAGGATCGAGTTTTTCGACCACCCCTTCAACTGTAAGCAGGGTCTTACCCAATAAAGTCAGGTCGGCCGGAATACGGATTCGATGTTGAAATGCCGCAGCGAAAAGGTCGTTGACAGCCTCTCCAAGACTCAGCTGACTTAACGGGACTCCGTAATATTTTTCCTTTAAATTCTCTACATCTTTTCGTAATTGGGCCATATTCACATCATCAGGAACAATCCCCATGCGAAGTATAGCTTTGATTACCCCCTCCGTACTTTGACGCATCAATGCAATAACCAGTGAGGAAAAATGGTATTTCATTTCCGGAGTAAGGCGTCCCACCATGCCAAAATCCATAAACGCGATGACCTCTCCTTGCAACACCAACACATTTCCAGGATGAGGGTCGCCATGGAAAAAACCTTCAATGAAAATCTGGCGAAAGATCGCATTTGCCAAACGTTCTGCCAGAAGTTTCTGGTTGTATCCTTTTTCAATCAGTTTTTCCGGTTCATTGAATTTGACACCTTCGATGTATTCCATAGTTAATACCTTTTTGGTGGAATAGTCCCAAAACACTTTAGGAACATAAATTTTAGGGTCATTTCTGAACTGATTGGAAATCTTCTCTGAGTTACGACCTTCGATCGTATAGTCAAGTTCGGCGCGAAGAGACTTTGAAAATTCCTCCACCATATCACGAATTTGGTATCTTTCCGCCCATTCTAAACGGTGCTCCGCAAGGATGGCCAAATCCTGGATAATTTCTAAATCGCTTTCAATAACGTTGATGATGTTGGGACGTTGGACTTTTACCGCTACATCTTCACCCGAATGCAATGTGGCCCGATGAACTTGTCCAATGGAAGCGGCGGCTAAGGGAAACTCGTCAAAGTGATGGAAAATTTCTTCCACCTTCCCGCCCAATTCCTGTTGGACAATTTCACAAACCTCTGGAAAGGAAAACGGCGGAACCCGATCCTGCAATTTTACCAGTTCCCGAACGATGTCCTCCGGAATGAGATCGGGTCGAGTGCTTGCAATTTGCCCCAATTTAACGAACGTTGGACCCAAATCTTGCAGCACAAGCCGTATCCGTTCACCAATTTTCTTCCCATCTCTTTCCTTTGGTTCAGCGAGTAATCTTTGGGGAAAGGAAAGCAAATGGGCAAAACCAATTTCCTCAACAACGATTCCAAACCCGTGACGAACTAAAGCTAGTGCGATATCTCGATAACGACTGATGTGCCGCATCCTTTTTCCAATCATCTCAACGTCCCCTTCTTAATTAGGGACCGAGTCCCCATCCTACAGCTATTGTTCTTGATTCTCCAAATTTTGTATGCGCCGATCCAATCGGTTTATGTCCTCTTTGGTGGCAATATTGAGTTCAGCCAAAATCTGTTTGATCTCCTCTCGCATCATGCGTTTCAGTTCTCGTTGTTCTTCCTCTCCTCTTTGAATCAATCGGCTAATGACTTCCTTCGACTCCTCTTGACTCATTTCACCCTTTTTAACCATCTCGTCAACAACCTTTTCCACTTGCTCCTTGCTTGTTACGGCTAGCCCGATTCCCAATGCCAGTCCTTTTTTAATCAAGTCAATCATCGCTCAACAACCTCCCTAATGTTTATTTTAGTAATTTTTTTACTTCATGAATCCTGTTTTGAGCCTCACGTTCGCCGGCTTCAATGCAATCCCGAATCTTACTTGTTTCAAAAGCCAAAATATGTCCAACTTCGGGTCGAAAAACAACATCCGCATACCGCAGATTGGCACGTCGTTGTTCTGTGGTCATAATGGCAAAAGAACGGTAGACCACTTCAAAAATATTGCGAGGTTCCTGTTCTTCATGTTCTCTTTCAACATCCACCGCCAAGACTACATCCATTCCCTGAGCACGCAGCAAATCTGCCGGAAGGTTATTCAAAACTCCCCCATCCACCAACACTTTGTCTCGATAATGAACGGGAGAAAAAATGCCTGGGACAGATGTAGTGGCTCGAATGGCTAAACTAAGACTCCCTTCGTCAAAAACAAATACTTTCCCCTTGATCAAATCTACCGAAACCGCCCGAAAAGGGGTCTTGAGCTCCTCAATTCGAATATCGCCGAGTCCTGTTTGTTCCATAAATTGAATCAGCATGGCGTATATTTTGTTCCCGGCTAAGATACCCCTTTTGCGAATTCCAATATCTACAATTCGATACGATGGAGTGGTTAGGACAAACTCCTCAATTTCCTCGATGTCGATACCAGCGGCCACCAACCCCCCAATTACTCCACCCATGCTGGTACCTGCTATAAAATCAATCGGTATTTGATGCTTCTTAAAAACTTTTAACACGCCAATATGTGCGAATCCGCGTACCGCCCCGCCCCCCAAAGCCAATCCCACTTTCATGCTTATTCTGCCCTTTCGCTACAGGATTTATATGGAAAACTCTAAATCAGCACAGACGCTACCATTTTCTGAAGACATTTTTGATTTCTTGCAGAATTTCTTTTAGGAATTCAAGAAATTCGCTCATAAATTTCAGAAAATCCTTCAACATTGTGATCTCCTTACCCTCAATTTTTATCTATGACATGCATTCTGTCCTCTTACCCTTGTCATTAAAAAACACAAATAACACAAAAGACCAAAAAATTCAACCAAATGAATGGTCAAGGTAGACACCGTTGACCACAGTCAGGCTAGAGCTTCATTAAGAAAATCGGAAAGCATTCCCCTTTCTTGATCAGAAAGGTCGGTAATCGATTTCAGATATCGTCCGACCAGTTCCGTTACCTCGATTCCAATCTCGTGGTTCATCGTTTGAATGATAGTGCCAAGGACGGTCCCCACAAACATCGTCATTCGCATTTCGTTTGTCGGGGCGTTTTGAACAAGACTGTTAATCAATGACTCGGTTCTCCCTCCCAACTTTCGGAGATATATAAGAAGAAGTCCGATGAAATACGCGCAAAAGACTACCCGCACCTGTACTTTCGGAATCTCCTCCAATACCTTTTGAATGGCATCGCTCATGCTGTACCCTTTTAAACTGTTCAGAAACTCAAGCACCTTCGTTTTTGTTTTATGCCACTCTTCCGAATTTATGATTTCAGAACGTTTTTGTTCGAACAAGCTCGAAGCTTTGATCGTCGGCAGAAAAACGATTTGGGAACGTCCTGTTTCGCCGGGATTCACAGCGTAATCACGGGTGAGATAGCCAAGCTTTTCAAGTTCCTTAAGCATGTCATATGCCGTCCATTTGCTGACGCCAAGAGCTTTCGCCAAAGTTTCGTAATGAACAGGCACGTTTGTCTTTTGGTATAAGTCGATCAACTTCTGAAGAAATTGCTTCCGACGTTCAGTCAAAATCATTTCACTCTCACCCCCCAAAAAACCAAAAAATAAATTCTGAGTCAAATATAAAACCAATTCATAACTGTTGTCAATAAATAATCCCACGAATGGAGAGCAGTTCTTGCGTCTGTTGAGACTTGCGGAGTTTGACGCCTACGACATATTCCATGTCCAGGGTACGAATTTGTTCCAAATTGGCTTCACTCGCCATTCCCCTGTCTCCCACAAGAATCACTTTTCGAACGGAGAATCGTTGCTTCAGATCCTCGATGACCATGCCAAAGGTTTTGGTGTCATGCCGGTTGCCGGGGAATACTTGATGGGCAATTGGAATGCCTTGTTTGGTCATCAGCAGACCCATGACTACCTGCTTTCGATCTCCACGATGGTCTTTGGAGTACCCGTATTGGGCAAGGTCGTCCGTTTCCTCGCCTTCAAATTAGGTGCTGGTCGTGTCATAAAACACCAAATCAAGATCCAGTGTGGTGAGATCGGTGAGCCGGCCGTAAAGTTGCTGTTCAATCAAATCTTTATGCTCAGCCAGAAAATCCAGTGCGTGGTAATAGTGGTGCAATTGGATGTCATCTAATCCCTCCGCTAGCCTATCTGAATCTGCCGTCAACATTGTTGTTGCACAACATATTATTGTTGTGTATATTGTTATATAACAGAAATGTTGGCTGTTCATTTTGGGGGGAGTGACTCATGAAAAAAAGCGTCGAAAAAGCCTATCAAATTGCAGAATTGATTATACGCGTCTTCGAAATCGGGCTGTCCTTTTTTATAGTGATTGGCATCTTCGTCGAAGGAATTTTGCACGCAAAGCGGCTGTGGAAAGTGACTTATGAAGGCGAATTGCAGTCATTTCAAATTTTTCTCGATAACGTCTTATTGTATATCATCGGTCTCGAAGTCGCTATGATGTTTGTCAAGCGTGAACCGAACATTATGGTGGACATCCTGATCTTTGCCATCGCGCGAAAAATGATCATTGATACATCAAAAGGCATCGACTTTCTGTTTGGAGCGTTTGCCATCCTTATCTTGTACATCGTCAAATGCTATGGGATCCGTTGTATTTTGCTGCCGGGATATTTCCGGCGTGCGGCAAACTCTCCGGATTCGAATCCGCATTCCTCCGACGCTCAAAGCTCGGGTTAACCGTCCAGTTTGGCCGCATCACCCTCTCTCTCCGAGAAAATGGCACAAAAAAACCGCCGGGCCGGCGGTCTCATGCCATGAATCTCCTTGTCCGCGGATTACACCCAGCCGCGGGCTTTCATGGCGTCCACAATTCGTTGCAGGGAAATCATATAGGCTGCAGTCCTCAGATCGGTCTCATACTTGTTTGCAGCTTGATTGACCGCATGAAAGCTGCGAACCATCACCTCTGACAGCTTAACGTTCACTTCTTCCTCACTCCAGTAATAATTCATCAGGTTTTGCACCCATTCAAAGTAGGAAACCGTCACGCCTCCTGCATTCGCCAAAATATCCGGAATCACCCTTGTCTTGTTGACCGCAAGGATTTGATCCGCATCCGGGGTGATCGGGCCGTTTGCCGCCTCCGCAACGATCCTGGCTTTGATCCGGTCGGCATTCTCCACTGTAATAGAGTTTTCCAGTGCGGCCGGAACCAAAATGTCCACATCCAATTCGAGCAATTCCTGGGGATCGATTTGATAATCAGAGTCATAATCCAGTATGGAGCCTTGATCTTTCAGGCGCTCTACTTTCGTAATGTCGAGCCCGTCCGGATCCAAAACGGCCCCTTTCGAATCGCTGATCGACACGATTTTGCATCCCAGTACCGACAGCAGTTTTGCCGTAATTCTCCCCACATTGCCGAAGCCTTGGATGGCGACCGTGGCATCTTGCAAAGGCCGGCCGAGTTCTTTCATCGCTTCCCTGATCGTGATGACACAACCGCGGGCGGTTGCCTCGGTTCTTCCTTTGGAGCCTCCCAAAATCAACGGTTTTCCGGTGATGACGCCGGGAGAGAACGATTTATTCAAGCGGCTGAATGTATCCATCATCCAACCCATCACTTGCGAATTCGTGTAAACATCCGGTGCAGGTATGTCTTTGTCCGGACCGATGATCTGGGCAATCGCTTCAATAAATCCCCGGCTGATCCGTTCGAGTTCTCCGGGGCTGAGATTGCGCGGATCACAGATGACTCCGCCTTTGGCACCTCCGTAGGGAAGCCCTACCACACCGCATTTAAAAGACATCCACATCGACAGAGCCTTGACTTCATCCAGTGTGACATTTGGATGAAATCGAATCCCGCCTTTGGTCGGACCGATCGCATCGTTATGTTGGGATCTGTACCCCTCAAACACCCGGATCGTACCGTCATCCATTTTCACCGGGAAGGACACTGAGAGAACCCGCATCGGTTTTTTCAATATTTCCACGATGTGCGAATCCAGGCGCAGTTTGTCTGCCGCAGTTTCAATCTGTTTCTTCGCAATTTCGTACGGATTCAAAGTTTCTGACATAATGATTTTTCCATCCTTCCCTGATCTGGTTCCCCAAAATGATTCTTGCATCAATCCACAGTCGCATCCTACCGATATCGGCATATGGCCGCCACCAACGCCGCCTGCCCCAGACTGATGCCCCCGTCATTGGGAGGTATCTGCCTCCCCAGCCATACGTTCATGGCGCTTTCCGCAAACAGTTCCTTCAGATCGGCCAGCAAAAGAGTATTTTGAAAGACACCGCCGGCCAGTACAACCGTGTCGACCCCGTGGGCTTCTCCCAAAGCAAGGACGCTTTTATATACGCCTTCTGCGATGCTCCTGTGAAACGAACGGGCAATCGCCGCCACGTCCCGTCCGTTCAAACGATCTTCGAGCAACGCATGCAATAGAGGACGATAATCGAGCTCTTTTTCATTCCACGGAAAAGGGTACACCTTTTCCACCGGAACAGTGCGGGCAAGATGTTCGAGCCAAATGGCTGCCTGGCCTTCAAAGGAAATGGCATCAGTGAATCCCAAAATGGCAGACGCTGCATCAAACAGCCGACCGACGGACGTGGTGGGAAAAGTGCGGAGTTTTTTTTTCACCAGTTTGAAGGCGGTAAAAAACCGTTCCGGAAAGGCAAGCCGTCGGCCCATATCCATCGCCAATCCCGGATCGTCTGCAAAGAAACCGGTCATCGCCTGAAGCGGTATGCGAGCCGCCGCATCGCCGCCAGGCAGCACGGCGTAACGAAGATGGCCGCACCGTTCCAACCCTTCTGCAGCACTTCCGACAAACAGCTCCCCGCCCCAGATTGCCCCATCGTCGCCAAAGCCTGTCCCGTCAAATGCCACTCCGATCACCCGTTTGTCCAGGGCCTTCCGTTCCGCCAGCACGGATGCCACATGGGCACGATGATGCTGGATGCCAAAGTGCTCGCAAGCTTCCAAACCAAGTGCAAATTGGGCGGAGCGATGATCCGGATGGAGATCATACGCCACGACCGTTTCCGACAATGGGACGTCATACATCGACATCAGGTCGAAGACGGTCTGTTCAAACGCCGTATACGCCTCGTACCGCGTCAGATCCCCCAAATGTTGGCTGATGATCGCTTGCCCTTTGACGACCAGAGTAACGGTATTTTTCAAGTCAGACCCGACAGCAAGAATGGACCGTTCTCCGGGAAATTGAGTGACAGGAAGCGGGGCGTACCCCCTCGCCCGGCGGAGTACTGTGGGGCCGAATGCACTCACACGGACGACGGAATCGTCGACGAAGCGGGCAATGGGACGCTCCCCGATGAGCCAAGCGTCGGGAAGTCCTTGAAGCTCTTCCACAGCATCTTCGTCTTTATAGACGATCGGTTCACTGGAACGATTGGCGCTCGTCATCA
This sequence comes from Effusibacillus lacus, assembly GCF_002335525.1. Taxonomy (NCBI): domain Bacteria; kingdom Bacillati; phylum Bacillota; class Bacilli; order Caryophanales; family Alicyclobacillaceae; genus Effusibacillus; species Effusibacillus lacus. The sequence continues at coordinate 15,421 of NZ_BDUF01000015.1, read as the reverse complement.
CGAGTACAGGCGGCGCACCGAAATGAAACAACAAATGATGAAGCGGCGTATACGGGAGCATTACTCCCAAGTCGGTATTGTCCGGGGCCACGCCCGGGAGTGACCGGTGTGCCCGGGCCAACACGATGGGACGGGCCGAAGACACAAGGAGTGCTTCTTCTTCGGGGGAAAGATCAATAAGCGTTCGCGCCGTCTCGATGTCTTTTACCATCAGGGCGAACGGTTTCGCCCCGCGGCGCTTCCGTTCCCTGAGTGTCCACACTGCCTGGCTGTTTTCTGCATCGCACGCCAGGTGATACCCGCCAAGCCCTTTGATCGCCAGGATGCGTCCTTCGCGGAGAAGTTGGGACGTTTGTTCGATGACTTTGTCATCTCCTCGCATCTCGCCGCCCTGCCACCGCATGTAATAATGAGGCCCGCATTCGGGACAGGCGGTTGGTTGCGCGTGGAACCGGCGGTCGGTCGGCTCATGATATTCAGCTGAACAAGCCGCGCACAGGGGCCACACTTTCATCGTCGTATAGGGACGGTCATACGGCAGGCGTTGTATCACGGTATAACGGGGACCGCACTCCGTGCAATTGATGTACGGATACAGATAGCGGCGGTTTGCAGGATCGAACAACTCGCTTAAACACGCCGGACACACGGCAAGATCGGCAGGGATGTACACCGTCGGCCGATCATTGCGAATGCTTTCACGGATTTGAAAATCGGGCAACCCTTCCACATCTGCGTCTTCGATTTCCAGACCGGTAACCTGGGCTAACGCAGGAGGACGTGTCGTGATTTCTTGAAGAAACGACTGGAGGGCATCTGCGTCCCCTTCCAAATGAATCTCGACGCCCCTTTCCCCGTTGAGCACCCATCCACTGAGCTCCCACCGCTTGGCCAAACGAAAGATAAAGGGGCGGAACCCGATCCCCTGGACAACGCCATAGACGCGAATCCGACGTGCCGTCTTCATAACCAGCCACCCACCTTTTTACTTAGACGCATCTTCCGCGGAAGAAGGGCGTGCCACAATGCAGCCTCGTCCCAAATACCCGATTTGAATGACCCGTTCGTCTTCCGCCAGTACAGGAACAGTGGTTCCACCTGTCAAAGCGATCAGCCGTCTTAACGCCTCCCGGTCTTCTTCCACGTCATATTCTGCAAACTCCTCCCCGTCCCACAGCAAAGATTCCCGCAGATCCTTCGTGTAGGGGCATCCTTTCGTGCCAAAAAGTTCAAGCATCCTTTACCAGCTCCTCCAGACCTTCACGGATGATGTGATAAACGCTTGCTTGTGCTTCCTGGATGCGCGGAATGTAGTCGGAGCGAATGACGATGGGAATGTCCGCCAAGCCGTTTCGGACGATCTCGCCCCCGTCGTAGCCGAGAAGGGCCATCGTCGTCAACCCGCGTCTTCTCGCCTCCGCCAGGGTCATGAGCACGTTTTTCGAGCCACCGCTGGTGGAAATCGCAATGACGACGTCGTTGGCTCCGGCTTGGGCAATAAGTTGACGCAAAAAAATGACCTCCGCCCCCACGTCATTTGCCAACGCCGAGAGAATCGCCGGTTCCATGGCCAAAGAAACGGCTGGATAGGGTCTCATCCCTTTAGGCGGGAGCGTCATATCCAATGCCCAGTCGTTGGCATCGGTGGCGGATCCGCCGTTGCCGAAGACAATCAGTTTTCCTCCCCGGTCAATCTGCTCAGCCAGGGTGTGAATAGCTCGGACAATCTGTTCCGATTCTTCTTCCGCCACTTTTTCCCGTAACTGTTCCACGTCTTTCGCCTTTTCCTCGATCGATCGGGCCACTTCGGTTACGACACGCGACATGTCTTGCCTTTCAGATCCGAGAAACGGATATAAAAACGATGCTTCCCCTGCTTCCCGGCCAAGTTCCCGATGTTCAAAAAAGACGTGAACCGTCTCCCACAAGGTATGATACAAAATCTCGATCAATTCTTGTTGAATAAACGGATCCTCGTCCGGCGGCGCCACAGCGTAATCGCCGGTCCTCCCCGGCAAAGCAAACGTTTGCGCGCCCTTTGACCGGGCAAAGGCCAACGCCTCATCCACCGCTGCGTCCCCTTCCGGAGGCGAAAACCCCATCACGATGTCCTCCGGTCGGATGATCGTTTTTACCCATTCAGAAAACGCCATGGATAGATCCAGAGCGGGAAGCGCCCGTTTGCCGACGATAACGGGGTGCACAAACTCGACGGAAACGTGCTGTGCGTCGGTCGCATATGCCCCACGGCCAAACGCAAGAAGGCGTCCGCCGTTGAGGAACCGTACGGCCATTTCCTGACATGCTCGCGCAAGCCGTTCCGATTCTTTGGGGAAAAAGCGCCGCGAGGCCTCGTTACGCGAATAAAGGCGTTCCTTTACCCATATCGGGAAACGTTCCATAACCAGATCCCTTCCTCTTAGATCCCTTCCTCTTATCTGTTAGCAGATACGCGGCAACGGATCACCCACAAGCATATCAATGACCCGCGTACCTCCATACCGGGACCGCGCCAGGACGACTCGATTCGGTTCTTTCTGGATTTCTCCGATGCGCCGCGCCTCCTCCCCGCCTGGTACACGTTTGAGAGCGTCGATCGCGATTTCGGCATATTCCGGAGAAACAATGGCCACAAACTGCCCTTCATTGGCAATGTGGAGTGGATCCAGGCCTAAAATTTCACAGGCACCGCGCACCGCTGGACGTACCTGAATCGCTTCCTCGTCCAGCACGACGGCAACCCTGGCATCTCGTGCCAATTCGTTTAACGCTGTCGCCAGTCCGCCCCGCGTCGGATCACGCATCCACCTCAGTCCAGGCGCCGCAACCTCGATGAGAGCCGCCACAAACGGCCACAGCGGGCGCGTATCCGAGGTGAGATCCGCTTCCAAATCCAGTTCTCCCCTGGCCAGAAGGACTGTGATCCCGTGATCCCCTATCGGTCCTGACAGAATCACCTGATCACCGGGTCGAACGTTTTGAGCCGAAAGATGGACGCGTGGATCTGAGAGACCAATACCTGCAGTGGTAATGTACAGCCCGTCCGCCTTCCCGTGTTCCACCACCTTCGTATCGCCCCCCACCACGGGCACTCCGGCACGCTGCGCCGCCTTGGCCATGGCCACCACTTCCCGTTCCAGTTCGGATGCGGCCAAACCCGCTTCTAAAATCAGCGTGGTAACCATCGCCAACGGTTTGGCGCCGCCCATGGCCAAATCGTTGACCGTCCCGTTTATGGCGATTTCCCCGATGGACCCGCCTGGAAATACAAGCGGCTTCACCACATAGCTGTCCACCGTAAATGCCAATCGCCGGCCATCCGCGTCAACATACGCCGCATCGTTCAACTCCGTCAACGTGTCTTTCATCAAGTAAGGAACCAACAACCCCTCGATAAGCCGTCGGCTGGCTTTCCCGCCGGCGCCATGGGCCAACTCAATGTGGGGATCGGTAAAATGCACTTTGGTGGTCTTCATAGAGATTTCTCCCCTTCATCCATAGCAGAATATTTTTGAACGAGTTCTTATGCCAACAATTCGGGCAGGATCGTCCAGATCATATAACCACCAAAGAATAAGCTGACAAAACCCGCCACCGTCCGAATGCCGGTGTGGACAGCGACCCGCTTGGAAGCCATCGTAAGGGCTGGCGCGGCAATGAACAGCGTCATGGCAAACATCCCTAGGGTCGTACCCAAGGCGAAAAGCAGGAGCCAAAGAATTGCCATCCCCAGGCTTGGCGAAGCCTGCATGGCCAACACTGCGACAGCGCCGCTTCCCGCGAGGCCGTGCACCAGACCGAACCCAAAGGTGATCCATTGACGGCGTTCCAACTTCACCGTCGGGTGGCGATGGCCGGGACGATGAAAATGTCCATGCACCGTTTTATTGTGGGAATGGACATCGAAATGGACACGTTCTTCGATCACGCGCCGGAGCGTAACCACGCCCAGTAACACCAGAAGAATAGCTACACCCAAGTCGGTGAATTGTTCAAATTGAGGAGCCAACTCTAAATGCAAAATTAAAAGAGGGAGCCCCACGAGGGCGATGGGAATCAAGTGACCGACCCCCCAACTGAAGCCAAGCCACGCGGCAGGCCAAAGTCGCCGTTCTTCAGAAACCAGGGTAGAAACAGCCACCACATGATCCGGGTCTAATGAATGACGTATACCGAGAAAAAGGGCTATTCCGAGCAGAACCAACCCATCCATTGCTGTATCTCCTTTCGATTTTGAACTACTCGCCCACCGCCTGACGCAAATGGACGTGATGGTAATATGCGGCGCATGCCCCTTCTGACGACACCATGAGGGCGCCCACAGGGTGTTCAGGCGTACATTCTTTGCCAAACAATTTGCATTGATGCGGTTTCAGCACCCCTTTTAACACTTCACCGCATTGAGCCGCCTTGGGATCGGTGACGCGAACGCCTTCGACTTGGAAGTGAACTTCCGCATCCCACCGGGAGAATTCGGGTCGCAGTTTCAAAGCCGACTGGGAGATGAAGCCGAGACCGCGCCATTCGAAGAAGGGCCGGACTTCAAAGACTTCGTTCATTGCTTTGAGCGCGGAAATGTTCCCATCCGAAGGGACAACGCGGCTGTACTGATTTTCTACTTCAGAACGGCCTTCCCGCATCTGTTTGACCAGCATGAGGATGGATTGCAATAAATCCAGCGGCTCAAAACCGGAGATGACCACAGGTTTTCCGTAATTTTTTGCGATAAATTCATAAGGACGAGCGCCGATCACCGCAGAGCAATGGCCAGGTCCAATAAATCCGTCGATACGCATATCCGGAGAATCCAGGATCGCGCGTATCGCCGGCAGAATGAGCACATGATTGGAAAAAACGAAAAAATTCGGCACATTGAGTTCGCGGGCGCGCAGGAGCGTCAGCGCCGTGGACGGAGCCGTCGTTTCAAAGCCGATGGCAAACAACACCACTTTCCGATCGGGATGATCGATGGCAATCTTTAAAGCGTCCAAGGGAGAGTAAATCATACGGATATCGGCTCCCTTGGCCCGGAGTTCCAATGGGGTTCCCAGCCGCCCCGGAACCCGCATCACGTCACCGAAAGCGGTAAAGATCACATCAGACTGTCGGGCAATGGACAAGCCGTCGTCCATACGACCCATGGGAAGGACACATACAGGACATCCCGGCCCATGGACCAGTTCGATGTTTTCCGGCAGCAGGTTCTGCAACCCGAATCGGAAAATCGAAAACGTATGACCTCCGCAAACCTCCATAATACGGTAGTGGTAATTCGGATCGACGAGACGACGGATTTCTTCCGATGTCTTGAGAATCAATTCCGAATCGCGAAACTCGTCAACATATTTCATCGTCATAACCCCACCTCCAATACTCTGCCTAACGCTACGTCCATATGAACCAACAAGATCTCCCCGGGTTGGATGTCGGGGACAAAGTAAATGGCAAGACTCACTTCCTTCGCCATTCCTTCACCCTTCTTTCCCATGTTCATCAAACCGGTACCCCATTACCTCCTGCATGGCCTCGTCTGACTCTCCCAACATTCTGAGCAGTCTCAACTGTTCATTTGCTTGTTCCTCACTGATTTTGCTCATGGCAAATCCCACATGGATGAGCACCCAATCTCCAAGACGGATTCCTTCATTTTTCAGCAGGCCAATGTTAATTTTTCTTCGCACGCCGGAAACGTCCACCATGGCATAATGATGATCATCGTCAAAAAGCTCCACAATTTGTCCGGGAATAGCCAAGCACATGGAACACGTCCCCCCTTTTTAGATTTCGCCAATAAACATTTTCTCAGCATTCACCGTTTATGAAAATTCAACCCGCCATACCATGACACGGTTATTTCCGGAATCGGCAATCGCCAGACGGTTCCGATGAAACCAGATTCCATAAGGCCAACATAAAGTGTCCCATGCCACAGCCTGCCAACGGTTTTCTCCCGATCCATCGAAGTCGGTCTGGCCGATCACGTGGGACGCAGGATGATACGCTCCTTCTCGCGGCAATCCGGTATAAAGAAGAACACGGCTGTTGGCCGTATCCGCCACCGCAAGCAGATCGCCGAATAATGCAATCCCGTAGGGAAACCGGAACCGCCGGGGACCTTGGGGAACATGCGGGAGTTCGAATGACCCGGTGAAATCTTTTTGTCCGAGCACAAGCTCGGCGGGCCGGTCCTTCTCGGGGGGTGGCGTGTAGCCCAGCACACGATGGTTGCCGGCATCGGCCACAAACAGCGTCCGGCCATCGCCGGCAAGAGCGTGCGGCCAGCGGAACGTGTCCTCCCCCACACCCTTTCCCCGGTTTTCACTGTTTAAGTAAGCATCCGGCTGACCGAGAACAAGATCGGGATCGCGTCTGTCTTCCGGGATGCCTCTCCACCCCAAGACCCTGCGGTTCCCCGTGTCGGCCACGTAAAACCAGCCATCAATCCAGGCGAAACCATAAGGCCAGTAAAATCCCGTCGGGCCGACTTCGCCTCCCCGGTTCGGAGCCGTGCCGGCCAAATCCGGCTGACCAAGGACATGATCGGGAGGCTGGTCGTTTTCTTCCGGCAACCTATCCCAGATGAGAAGACGATGGTGCCATGCGTCCGCGACAAACAAGCGCCCTTCGATCACCGCCACACCGGTCGGAAGGTGAAACAATCCGGGCCCCTCCGTCTCAAAATCGGCCTGTCCCAAAACGACGTCAGCCGGTGCATGATCGTTCCCGGGCCAACCGTACCAAATCAGCACCCGATGATTGCCGCTGTCAGCCACCACGATGACGTCATCGTCCATATACACCCCCCTCGGCGCATACAGATGAATCCGGTTCGGCCGGGCCGGCGGAAGTGCAAGTCCTCCGGGAGCTGTTCCCCCCAGCCAACGCTCGGGGTAAGCGGTCAACCTATCCGTACCCATATCCACTGATCCTCCACTCGTACCGGAAACGGTTCCAACTGCATATGGGGGGCCGTGATACATTCCCCGGTTGACAAATTAAAACGAAAACCGTGCCACGGACAGGTAATCGCATTTCCGTCCACGAGCCCCCCGTCGAGAGACATCCCCATATGGGGACACTGATTCCGGAAGGCCATCACCTTTCCATCTATGCGCACCAGCAAGATGTCGCACTCCTCAAGGGACACCCGGACCTGCCGCCCTTCTTCCAGCTGCGAAATGGACGGACCTCTCAACCATCCATTTTGTTCCAGGTTTCCGGCATCATCGAGAACGGGCAACAGCATATAGCCGGTATCAACTTCCTCCTCCGCCATGACCACCTCTTCAATCTCCGGAATGCGTGCTTTGATTGCTTCCTCGACTCCGTCTTTCAACGTCTTGGCTGACATGGAACAGCCGGAGCATGCGCCGTGCAGGCGGACGTACACCGTTTCCCCTTCAACTTTCACCAACTCCACGTCGCCGCCGTGAGAGCGCATATAGGGACGTACTTCTTCGAGCACTACAGCAACGCGGGTGAACAGATCCTGCTTGATGATCCCATGCATGAAAAGCATGGCATAAACGGCTGAATCTTCCACCGCTTTCAGCAACAATCCCTTGCCCGCGTCCGTTTCACGAATGGTTCGGACAAGCTTACGAAGGGCATGTTCATGAAACGCCTCAATGGCCTTTTTTAATTCCAGCGCCTTCGCGCGTGTATCCTCCGGCAGCTCTTTGATCGAGTCCAACACCCGGTCCACGTGTTCGGCCAGGGCCTGGAAGTCCTCCTGCTCGACTCTCATCGTCAATCACCTCCAAACGCCAATGTCTGCTCCAGCACTTCTTCGGTTTTATTCTGCAGCAAGGTGGCAAAAGTCTGTCCGGCCATCTTTTGCAGCATCTCCCCGACTGTGCCGCATTCAAGTATAGAGGTTGGATCGGAGAGACGTTGATTGGACAATGCTTCTAAAATCAAGCACGCCCCAGCCGAATTATCCAAGAGGGCATCACGGAAAAACACGTCCACAAATTCTTGCAACCATACGCCCTCTCCATGAGGGTCCGTGCGGAGTCTATGCAGCGCGTTTTGTGCCCCTTCGTTGCGCTGGATGATACGTTCACTAAATCGATCAACGGCCATGGCCAACAAAAGATTGAAGTACTGTTGCTCATGGAGATCCATGAGACACGCCCCCTTCATTCGGTTACACCTTGTGTCCTGCCTCGTCTCACGTTGTTTCCGTCGATGTCGTTTCCGCCCGTTTGCGTGCAATTTCAGCCAAAATGGTCTCTACAGCCTCTGCCGCATCATGTTCACCCTCTGCCCGGAACAGGTGACATGCCTTCTCCAGGCGGGGTACCGCCCGGGAAAACGCACCCAAATGTGCCAAGGCATTTCCTTGGTTGGCCAGAACCCGGGCATATCCAGGCGGATCGTCCTCAGGGCGGCGGACTCCAAGCACGTCTTCATATAGCGCCACAGCTTCCCAAAGGTTTTCTTCCGGGTGAGACGTTTTCACATGCTGCAAAGCGTTGGCCAGATTGATGGTTGCGCTTGCCCAAAGCTCCGGATGTGTGTCTTTTTGAAAAATGCGCAAGGCTTCCCGCAGCGACTGTATGGCGACAGCAGTGCGCAAACTGGCGCCGCGGTCCAAAGAGGGCATGGCCAGATACGCCAAGGCCAGATTCATATGCACCATCGCATAAGCTTCGGGATGCGTGTCCCTTTGATAGACTTTTAACGCCTCATGGTAACATTTGACCGTTTCCAGGAGAGGGCCTTTCCGCCCATTGGCGTCACTTTGATACGCAGTTCCCAACTGAAACCAAAGTTCTGCCCGGGCTTCCTGGAAGGAAGAGGAATCCAAAAGCTTGATGGCGCTGCGGTATCCCTCCACCGTATCCTGTCCATGATCACCAAGCATCTGTTTCGTAGCCGCCCATTCTGCCTGGAGCCTGGAGGAAAAAACCGGCGACACATCCTTGACCGTGTTGGCCGCTTCCAGAAGGATGTCGAGTCCATTTGACCAATCGTTTTGTTGAATCGCCTCATAGGCCTGGGTGGCCAGCAGAAACGCCCGCACTTCCCCGTCGGTGTTGGCATAAGGAGGAGGCGTATCGAGCAAACCAAGACGCCATGCCACAGCGTCCAAAAGCAGGGAAACGTCCCCATTGAGCGCTTGTTTGGCCAAAGTATAGGAGTGGATCTGCGGCTCCAGGATAAAACGGTTGTACAGTCCTTCCGGGCTGTTCGGCAATAACGCCAAGATGTCCTCCTCGTCTCTCCCCTCAATGGCTGCAGAAAAAAAGCGCCAGTCATCCGGCCAAACGTCAGGAAGATAACCACGGAGGAGATACGTTAAAAGATTGTCTGCTTGTGGAACAGACGGTAAAAGAAAAAAGCCTGCTATTCCAGGAAAAACGCCGATCGGTTGCGGCCGCAGCACAGTTCCCCCTCCCCGCTGTTTATAATTCAAATCTATGATGCGGTATTTGAATGAAAAAGAGGGATGCGAAGCGTGCCAAGCTTTTCATCCCATCCCGCATCGTGAACCCCTGATGATTCAAGTTTCATCCACTTTCTTCCCTCACAAACGCTGGAGCAGCTCCTCTGCCAAACGGTCTGTGGCGGCTTCCACCGCGGGAGACAAGCCAAACCCGTGGGACAAGTTTTCTGCTTCGACGAGGAAGACCGTCACTTTTTTCGGGAAGCGGTCTTTAAGCAGCCAACGTCCCACGGCAATTGCGTTATCCCAACGAAAATCGTGGAGATTGGCATTTTTTAGAGGGGGCGCTTCTACTTCCTCTCCGGGAACTTCAAAAATTGTACCCGGTTCAGCTCCTGTCTTGCAGACGTCAACCAGGATTAATTCCTCTGCATCCCCGATCTGAAAGGTCACATCCATACCGGCCGTCCCGCCATCAGCCAAGCGCACTCCCGGGGGAACCCCATGCTCCCACAGTTTTCGGATCAGCATCGGACCCGCCCCGTCATCGCTGCGCAGTAAATTGCCGCATCCAATAATGACGGTCACTTCCATTCCTCCTTCTTTCAATGCAGCCGGTTCATCTCCCAAGAATTATCGCGTCGCCTTAGATCTTGATGACCTCATATTTGGCCAATTCTTTATGCGACTTGGCGTCGTAAGCATGAACGGTACAGACCAGGCACGAATCGTAGCTTTGCGCAAGATGGGCCAGTTCGACCGGATCTTCAGGATTCCTGACGGGCACGCCGATCATGGCCGTCTCGATGGGCCCCCGCTGGCCGTGGCGATCCCGCGGGCTGATGTTCCAAGCAGTCGGTGTGACAACCTGATAGTTTTCGATCTTTCCGTCCTTGATGTGAATCCAGTCAGCCAGCGCACCACGGGCCGCTTCTGTAGCCCCAAACCCGCGCCCTTCCGGCAGTTCTTTCGGCTTAATGTAAAATTTCTCATTTAAATCGATCTGCTTCAGCCACTCGTGCATGCGCAAATAATACTTGGCCGCTTCGTGCACACGAGCCAGAACCCGCACCATCGCACTGGGCCCGACTTCCTTGATTATATTTAAAAAGAGAGGATCATAATCTTGCCATTTTTCGGCTCCCGGTCGACCAGCCATCACTTGTCGGGCCAACGGCCCAACTTCCATTGGAATCTCCCCAACGCCCGGAAGGTCATACCGCGGCGCTTTGGCAAAGGTATATTTCCCTTCTTTTTGCCCCTCTACCGGATCAACGGGTTCAGTTACCCCTTCAAACGGGTGCAGGGAACCGGATCCTCGATAGAAGGAATGAGTGTGGTCCTCACGTACACGAGCTTGATCAAAATCGTGGTATTCCTCTCCGTCAAACACTCCGGAACGGGCAATTAACGCCTCGTTGCGACCCTCAATGGTAGGATAGCGGTATTTCTGGGGATGGAAAAAGTTCCCCGCCGCTAAATAACGTCCCGGACCCGCCCCGTATTTGTCCAAGCCGATTTCCATACCGTATCGAATGAATAATCCAAGGTCGGAATCTCGGTGCTCAGGTTTCTCATCGAGCCATGCCAGAACGTCTGCCCAGGTTTTGTTTTCCAACCATCGTTCAACGGACGAGCCGAGGAAAATTTTCTCCAGCCAATTTTCACGATAATATTCCAAAATCGAAATGGAACGGGTAATGTCGGACAGTGAAGGAGCACTTACCACACCTCCAGGAACCATGAAGCTGGAATGGGGCCATTGTCCGCCGAAGATCGCATAAATTTCCACAGGTTTGGCCGAGACGGTGACACCAATTTCATAATGCTCCCCCTCAAATGGGGCCCAACGGCGAACCACTTCATCGTACAGTTTGGAAGAGGCATAGTTTTGATGCGTCAAACCGATGGCGAACAGCGCATAGAACCAGCGAGGAATGCTCTGGATCGTTTCGGCTGCCTGGGCAATGTTGCGAATAAGCGTCGCGTTGGGCGGTACTTCCGTACCCCAGGCTGTATCTAACGCATAGACTGCCTTGGTAAGATGGCTGCCGCCGCAAATGCCGCAGATCCGTGGGGTGACAATAAGACCCGCCAGTGGATCTTTTCCTTTCAGAATCATTTCAAATCCACGGAACATGGTGGCTTCCGTCCAGGCATCCACCACGACCCCATCTTCAACAATCACTTTAACGTCCAAATCACCTTCCACTCGTCCAAGCGAATGGACTTTGACTTCCATTTTTTGGCTTTTAAACATCGTTTCTTGCTTATTCATACTGTTAAACCCCACCTTTAAAATGGTTTTCCCTGAAAAGAGACATGTAGGGGTAAATCATCCTGAATCCTTATCTGTTTATGGAACAAACATATCTTCCTTCGCCAATTTTGGCGCCACCGTCCGGGCCATTGCCGCATTGACGGAGTAGCTTAACGGGTCGGTCCCTGTCGGCACTTCCTTAGGAATGGAGCCAAGAACCTTTTGTGTCTTGAAGACCGTACCCGGTGCCAAATCGAAGTAGGGGAACTGAGGTTCCGTACAACCGATGCAGGGCATTCCAGCCCGGGTCTTCGAAGATTGACGGTTCCAGAGAATGCGATTGCATGACGAACGGGTCATTGGACCCCGGCAACCTTGTTCATAGAACAAACAGCCTTTCCGCGTACCCTGCCCGAACTCTTCCACAGGCTCCTTCCATTCAAAGAATTGATTACGGGTGCACCCGCTATGGGTAAATGTCTTAAAGAACGTTTGCGGCCGCTGCAAATCGTCTAACTGGACGTCTCCCACGCGGCCTGTGGCAACGGCGACGAGAACCTGCGAAACCCAATCGGGGTGTATCGGGCAACCGGGAATATTGATCACCGGCAATCCCGCTTTTGAACGGAAATGAGATCCGAGAAATCCGCCGCGTTCCTCCTTCAGATATTGGAGGCCTGTCGATTCTGACGGATTGGGTTTTGTTGCCGGAATTCCGCCCCAACATGCGCAGTCGCCAACGGCCACAACGTACTGGGCTTTCTTGGCAAATTCCAAAATCCAATCTTTCTTCGGGCGATCAAAAAGCATATCGTAGTGCCCGGTTCCGTTCGGCCCCTGAATGACGGTCCCCTCGAAAACAAAGATATCCAATGGGACTTCATCATTTAGGATTTGATCGAACAAACGGTGCACCTGGTCGCCAAATTCCATGGACAGCGAATGATGATAAAGAATGTTGATGCCGAAATCGGTGATCAAATCAATCACTGTCGGTTCTTCGGCATTCAAAAACGATTGGGTGTTCCCATTGCATGCACCACCGTGCATCCAAAGCACGTTCGCCAATTTCCGCACCTCCAAAAAAATGTTTTACGCGACATGTTTTGCCCGAGTCTGCATCGACACCGGGCGTGAAATAGACAAAAAAGTCCGAAATCAAAAAATATGAAACCATTGCCGATCACAAGGAACCGGTCGCTTTTTCAAACGCTTCCCTGTCCGCCTCCAGGCGGGTTATCCATTCGTCGATCCCTTCCCCGGTGCGTACCGAAACTTCCAGAACGGGGATGCCTGACCGGACATCGTTAAGCGCTTCATAGAAGCGTTCCCGCTGAAATTCCACCGCCTCAGCCAAATCAATCTTCGTAATGATCGCCAGGTCGGCACTGTTGACGATGGTGGGATATTTCACCGGCTTGTCTTCGCCTTCGGTCACGGAAAAGAGAACGACACGCTGATTTTCCCCCAAATCGTAGCTGGCAGGACAAACGAGATTGCCAACGTTTTCGATAAAGAGAAAATCGATCTCGTTTAAATCCCACCCTTCCAGGGTTCTCTCAATCATGTCCGCTTCCAGGTGACAAACTGTCCCCGTGATGATTTGACGCACTTTCGCCCCGCTTTGACGCAGTCGTTCCGCATCGTTTTCCGTGGCCAGGTCACCCACCAGCGCCGCTGCTTTATGCCGTTTCCCAAGACGGCTGAGCAATTCTGTAAGCAGTGTAGTTTTCCCGGCCCCAGGGCTGGAGACCAAATTGACCACATAGACGCCGGTCTCCTGAAACCGCTTTCGCAAATCCCGTGCAAGTAGGTCATTTTTCTTAAGTACGTTCTGGCGAATTTCAACAATCCGGGGGCTAATTGTCGTCTCCTGCATCTTCTTCACCTCCTTCTAAGGCATACAATTCCATCTCGCGTCCCTCAATCACTTGGCCTGTTTTTGTTCCGCACAGTGGACAGCGCATGGGAAACGGTTCAGGCAGAACACGGGCTTCCCGGCAATTCGGACAGAAGATTTTTACAGGAACGTCCTCAATCACAAGCCTTGCTCCTTCAAGCGGCGTTCCTTCAATCACCACATCAAAGGAAAATTCCAAGGCTTCTTTTACCACACCCGACAAGACACCAAGTTTCATGTAAAGCGCTTGTACCCGCCTAATCCCGGAATTTTCCGCCGCTTCGACTGCCAATTCAACCAGACTGTGAGCTATGGACAGTTCATGCATCGCCTAGCTCCTTCGATAAATTACGCGCAAAATGGAGAACAAAATTGAGAGCCGGCTGCAGCTCCGGTTCAGTCAATGCCCGCATGAGTCCTAAGAGTCCGATGCGTTTCGCTCCCGTCTGGGACGCTTCTGTAGAAGCCTGGATCATTGAACGGGACACCTTGCCAACCAATTGCACCGCACGCACATCCAAAACGTCGGATTTGAACAACTCTTGAACTTGGGGCGAATCGAGAAACTCCTGCATCCGGCGCACAGCGGCAAGAGCTTGTTCTAAACGTGCCACGTATTCGGGCTTGGACAAACTTTGTCGCATCATCACCACGACATCATTGATCGAATCTGCGATTTCAGGCCCACGACGCAGAAAATTTTCCAACATGTCAAGGAAAAATGTGACATTCTCCAGCTTGTCGAGCAGGCGTACCAGATGCTCGATCGTCTGCGGATCCGACAGTTTCTCTACCAAAAGTTGATCGATCGGCGCCTCCGCGACAGCTCCTATTCTAATTTCTGTCATGGAACCCCCTCCTTTCGTGGTAATTTAGTATAGAGAAAAAAGCGCATCCTTCCGGAAAATTATACGCTTTTTCTCTTTACGTATTACTAGCGTTTAGTTTGCTGACAATGGAAATAGACTGAATTGAATTAATAATATTTGAATATTGACAATATACTACCGCACAAAGATTTCATCCGTCAATCAACTAGTTGGATTTGCTTTTATGTGAAAAAAATACCAATCTACTGTGATTTCGACCTGCTACGTGTTGTCCCAGACGCATGCGGCACCCGTGTTCATTATTAATATAGGATTGAACTATCGATCCCCGTTTTAGTTCAATGAAAACCCAATCACATATCTTCACTCGTCTGGTTTCCTAAAGGTGGTTTCTGAAAGAAGGTACTTTCTGTTGCCTTGGGATAAAAAATCTCTTTGGGGTATGGGAACTGAAGATCAGGCATAGCAGAAGGGTTAAAGTACCTAAAATCCGCCGATTCACCGTCGATCGCGTGCAGCGTTCCGCTTTCAACTTCACATTCAAAAACGAAGGTGACATATTCAACTTGGTTTCCGTCAGGATAAATCCATCGAAAATCCTTTCCACCAAATACTCCAAGTAAGTGTTTGGGACTCACCTTTAATCCCGTTTCTTCCCACACTTCACGAATAACTGCTTCAGCAGGTGTTTCGCCGAGTTCAATCGCACCAGCGGGTATGCTCCATATATTGCTGATGGCATCAAGCATTAAGAGAATTTCACCTTGGTCATTACGGATAATTGCTGCCACGCTAGGACTGAAAATGAGTTCAGTTTCAATTTTTTTCGTAGTTCTTTGTAATAATCGGAAATTGGCATATCCCGCACCTCCATAAGGAATGTAGTCCATTTCAAGTTGTACTTTTTTTCTTAAAAACACTCATGAGAGCCGCACCTTAAATTTCCATCTATCCTGAAAATTAAAGGCCACAGACTCACGTAAAAAGGCAATACCAAACTAAGCCCCCTAAGCCCATTGTTAATAAATGGTTGGTGGGTT
>NZ_BDUF01000014.1:45649-117781 GCF_002335525.1 Effusibacillus lacus | reverse complement strand
TTTAATTCTGTTGTTGTCAGTGTAATCGTCTCCTGTCCCATGGTGACATTTTCACAGACGAGTTACAGGGTGACAATATCACAGAACAACTACACACAGGTTTTTCAACCTTGACAGTAGCTCTGCAAACTTCTATAATGACTTAGTATGTTGTTTCAGGGCTCTTTATCATTGGAAATCTGGGAAACTTCTTTCTTTTCATATAGGAGGTGTGGCAAGAATGAAACCTACATTCCAACCGAATGTTCGTAAACGCAAGAAAGTTCACGGATTCCGTAAGCGCATGAGCACCAAGAACGGCCGTAAAGTTTTGGCAGCTCGCCGTCGCAAAGGCAGAAAGGTATTGTCCGCATAAAGGCCACAATTGTTGTGGCCTTTTTTCTGCATAAAATGTTGTAAATCATGTTTAAAACTGCGTTTTCTTCGTCATACTGAGAGGTAACTATGAATAGTATCCACCGTCTCAAGGACAATCGGGATTTTCAGAAGGTCTTCCAAAAAGGGAAATCCTTCGCCAATCGATACCTGGTTCTCTACCATGCACCCAACCAGTTGGACCATTATCGGGTGGGTTTTTCTGTGTCCAAAAAAGTAGGCAATGCGGTGGTTCGCAACCGGGTCAAACGTTACCTGCGCGAAGCGGTTCGTGCGGAAGGTCCGGATCCTTCACTGCCAGTAGATTTTGTTATTATAGCCAGACCATCCTCTGCCGGATTGGACTTTGACGGGTTTCGCAAAAATCTAGTACACTTACTAATGAAAACGGGATACATAAAGAAAGAATCAAGAGTGAACAAATGAAACGGTTGGCCATTGCGGTAATCAGATTTTACCGAAAATTCATATCGCCAATGAAACCGCCATCTTGCCGATTTTATCCCACTTGTTCCGCTTACGCCATGGAAGCCATTGAGAAGCACGGCGTTCTGCGGGGGGGATTGTTGGCGGCGATACGTCTAATTAAATGCGGACCATGGCATCCCGGCGGATACGATCCTGTACCGGACGTGAATAAAAGGGGATTGCATTAGGAGGGGGCTTCTTTTTGAAAAAGATAGGATTGTTCTCATTATTGGCTCTTTTGACATTGACTGCTACAGGATGCGGTGTGGATGCAAGCGGGAATATAGACCGTACCAAAGTTTGGGGTGGTTTTGTCGGTCTGATTTCCGACGCAATTGATTATTTCGGCAAACTTATCGGGGATTACGGGGTCTCGATTCTGATTATCACATTGATTATCCGGATCCTTATTTTCCCGTTAATGTACAAGCAGCTCAAGCACTCGAAACTGATGCAGGAACTTCAGCCGGAGATGACCAAGATCCGGGAGAAATACAAGAATGACCCGCAGAAGATGAACCAGGAAATGATGAAGCTGTTTCAGGAGAAAGGAACCAATCCGCTGGCAGGATGTTTCCCGATCCTGATTCAGATGCCGATCCTGATCGCTTTGTATCAGGCGATTATGTATAATAAGCATATCAGTCAATCGACATTCTTGGGACTGATCGCGCTCGGACAGCCCGAGCACTTTGTACTGCCGGCATTGGCCGCCATTACCACCTACATTCAAACTCGGATGACTATGATGAATCCGAATGACCCGCAACAAAAGATGATGCTCTACATTATGCCGGCGATGATCTTCTTCTTTGCATTTACATTTCCGGCTGCGTTGTCGTTATACTGGGTATTCGGCAATATTCTCACGATTATTCAGTACTATTTTCTAAAGAGACCCGATAAGGCAGCCGCTCAGGGAGGCCCTTCAAAATGAGAAAAGTGATCGCCACGGGCAAAACGATTGAAGATGCAATCCAGGTTGCACTCGAAAAGCTCGGGGTTGCAAGAGACCAGGTGGAAGTCCGGGTTCTGACGCAACCGTCCCGGGGACTGTTCGGTCTGATCGGATCGAGGGACGCGGAAATAGAGGCGATTGTGAAGGATGCGCCTGTAGCGGAAGAAATTTCTTCCGGGGTAGGAGACTTGATCGAATCAGACCCAACCCAATCAATTGCCAATGCTCACCGGTTCCTTCAGGATGTGATTCGGGCAATGGGCTTGAATGCCGACGTAAAGATTAGCGAAGACAGCGAAGGCCATTATCTGTTCGAGATTGAAGGCGACCGTTTGGGAATCCTGATCGGGAAGCGCGGACAAACCCTTGATGCTCTTCAGTATCTGGTCAATCTGGTCGCCAACAAGCATTCGGAAACATTCCTGCGGATTGTGCTGGATGCGGAAGAATACCGCTCTCGCCGCAAAGAAACACTGGAAAGGCTGGCTGACAGGCTGGCCAAACAAGTGATGCGGGAAAAGCAGGAGATCGAACTGGAACCGATGCCCGCTTATGAGCGCAAAGTCATTCACAGTTATCTGCAGGGACATGCACGGGTTGCCACCCGAAGTGTCGGGGAGGAACCGAACCGAAAAGTACTCATCTATCTGAAATAGGTATCAACATGTGGATAAACGCCATCCTATCGGGTGGCATTTTTTTGTTGGATGTGGATTGTGGATAAGAAAGCACGTAGATTTCTGGATTGGAAAACATTATGTTACAATGAGATGTGCACAATGAGTTGTAAACGGCGTGGGGGATAAGCAAATGCTTGAATTTGACACGATAGCCGCGATTGCGACCGCCTTGGGGGAAGGCAGTGTGGGCATCATCCGGGTCAGCGGTCCTGAATCGATCCGAATTGTGGATAAGATTTTCCGTTCCAAAAAGAGGTTGGGAGAAGCGGAGACGCATACGCTTCATTATGGTCATATAGTGGATCCGGTTACGGAACAAATGGTGGATGAAGTGCTGGTGGCCTTGATGCGGACTCCACGCAGCTTTACGAAAGAAGACGTTGTGGAGATTCATTGCCACGGGGGTATCCTTGTTGTACAGCGGGTTCTGCAGGTTGTGCTGGCTGCGGGCGCCAGACTTGCGGAACCTGGGGAGTTTACAAAGCGGGCTTTCCTGAACGGCAGAATTGACCTTTCGCAGGCGGAAGCGATCATGGATCTGATTCGTTCCAAGACGGACAGTTCGATGAAGATGGCCTTGAAGCAGGTGGAGGGACTACTCAGCCAGAAGGTCCGGGCGCTTCGACAGAGAATGATTGAACTGTTGGCCCACATCGAAGTGACGATCGATTATCCGGAACACGATGTGGAGGATGTGGCCGTCCGTCAAATTATTCAGCAGGGAACATCCATGATTGAAGAAATCGACTCCATGCTTGCTTCTGCAAAGACGGGACGGATTCTGCGTGAAGGGATCCGCACAGTGATCATAGGAAAGCCGAATGTGGGGAAGTCGTCTCTGCTTAACACACTGTCCCGGAGCGAGAGGGCGATCGTGACGGATATCCCGGGAACGACGCGGGACATTTTGGAGGAACATATAAGTGTTCGCGGAATCCCGCTGCAAATCATCGATACGGCAGGAATCCGCGAAACCGAGGATGCGGTGGAACGGATTGGCGTGGAGCGCAGTCGAACCGCTATGGAAGAGGCGGATCTGGTCTTGTTCATGCTGGATGCAAGCCGGAACTTGACAGATGTTGACCGCGAACTTTTGACCAAAGTGGAGGAAAAGCCAACAATCATTATTCTAAATAAGCTTGATCTTCCGAGAAAGATTGCTTCTGAGGAGATCCGCCGGTTGGCCCCCCACTCCAGCATCGTTGAAATGTCAGTCAAGGAAGGCGAAGGGATCGAACTGTTGGAAGCTGAAGTGGAAAGGTTGTTTATGAGAGGCGGCATTGAGGGGAAAGAAGCTGCCTATGTGTCGAATGCACGGCACATTTCGCTTTTGGAAAGAGCCAGACGGCAACTGCAGGAAGCGGTGGACTCGGCCGATTCCGGAATGACTCTGGATCTGGTCTCGGTTGAGATCCGGGATGCCTGGGAAACCCTTGGTGAAGTCATTGGGGAAGCGGTTGGGGAAGATCTGCTGGATCAGATTTTCTCGCAGTTTTGTTTGGGGAAATAGGGAGGTGCTTATTGCGATGAGATATTTTGCCGGTGAATATCAAGTGATTGTGATCGGAGCCGGCCATGCCGGATGTGAGGCCGCCCTTGCCGCCGCCAGGTTGGGGTGCAGGACGCTCCTGCTGAATATTAATCTGGACACAGTTGCATACATGCCCTGCAACCCGGCCATCGGCGGACCGGCCAAGGGGAATGTCGTGCGGGAAATTGACGCCCTTGGCGGAGAAATGGCTGCCAATATCGACAAGACATATATCCAAATGCGACTTTTGAATACAGGCAAGGGACCTGCTGTCCATGCGCTTCGTGCGCAAGCGGACAAATCACTCTACAGCCTGACGATGAAACATACGATTGAGAATACCCCCAACCTGACGCTTCGACAGGGAATGGTTGAGGAATTGGTAACGGAAGGAGACCGGATCAAAGGGGTTGTTACCCGAACCGGGGCGGAATATCAAGCGCAAGCGGTGGTTTTGACAACAGGGACTTACTTAAGGGGTCGGGTTATCATTGGCGACGTGTCTTATCAGAGTGGTCCGAACGGACAGATGCCAGCCATGAAACTGACGGACTCTCTGTTGGATCTGGGGTTCCAACTGACCCGTTTCAAAACGGGAACACCCCCCCGTATCAACCGGCACACGATCAATTTTGACAAGTGTATTGTTCAACCGGGCGACCCCGAACCGCTGCACTTCTCCTTCTCGGATGATGTCTTGCCGCGGGAGCAGGTCCCCTGCTGGTTGACTTACACAAATGAGACAACTCATTCGATCATAATGGAAAATCTGCACCGGGCTCCCATGTTCACGGGCGATATCGAAGGAACAGGGCCACGCTATTGTCCGTCCATTGAGGACAAGGTGGTTCGTTTTGCCGATCGGCCGGCCCACCAGATTTTTCTGGAGCCGGAGGGAAAAGAAACGGCTGAATGGTATGTGCAGGGTTTTTCCACATCCTTGCCGGAGGACGTTCAATTCCAGATGTTAAAGACGATACCCGGCCTTGAAAATGTGGAAATGATGCGGCCGGGATATGCCATCGAGTATGATGCAATCCTGCCGACACAGTTGAAACTCACTTTGGAAACCAAAGAAATAAAAGGATTGTACACAGCTGGCCAGATCAACGGAACTTCCGGATATGAGGAAGCTGCCGGTCAGGGGATTATGGCAGGCATTAATGCCGCTCTCCAGGTGCTCGACAGGGAGCCTGTGATTCTTGGCCGTTCCGAAGCCTATATTGGGGTCATGATCGATGATCTGGTCACAAAGGGGACGAATGAACCTTACAGGCTGCTGACCTCCCGGGCAGAGTACCGGTTGATTCTTCGGAATGACAATGCGGATTTGCGCTTAATGGAAATTGGTCATCGCATCGGATTGATCTCGGACAGGCGCTTTGATCGCTTCCTGCGCAAGAAGGAAAGCATTTCGAACGAAATCTCCCGTTTAAAGTCGATCCGGGTGAAAGCGGATGACATTAATCCCTTCCTCGTTGGGAAGGGAACCAAACCGTTGGAGAAGGACCAGGCGGTAACTCTGGATCAACTGATGAGACGTCCCGAAATTGACTACAATGCAATCGAAGAAATTGCTCCTGCGCCTGAACCCCTTCATCCGGAAGTGGCGGAGCAGGTTGAAATTCAAATCAAATACTCAGGCTACATTGAAAAGCAGACCCAGCAGATTGAGCGGCAGAAGAAACTGGAAGAACGGCTGATTCCCGAAGATGTGGATTATGGGGAAATCAACGGCCTTTCCTCCGAATCGAAGGAAAAGCTGTCGAAGATACGCCCCCGTTCCATTGGGCAGGCATCCCGCATATCCGGCGTGACTCCCGCTGACATCTCGATTTTGCTGGTTTGGCTTGAGAGCAAGGTGAAAAGGAGTGCCGGCGCGTGAGCAGTTCTTTTGTTGAGCGTTTTGCAAGCAAACTCGAGAGTATTGCAGAAGTTGAAGTGGGTGGGGAGATCCTCGCCCGCTTCGACCGTTATTACAGGATTTTGGTCGATTGGAACGAGAGGATGAATCTGACTGCCATCACGGAAGTGGAAGCGGTATACTGGAAGCATTTTTTTGATTCCGCTATGCTGCTGACCGTTCCTCAGTTCAATCGCCAGACCAGCCTGCTTGATGTCGGGGCGGGAGCCGGTTTTCCTTCCGTTCCGGTCCATATCCTGTGTCCCGAGCTGAGGGTGACAGTTCTTGATTCCCTGCAAAAAAGAATCTCGTTTTTAAAGGAGTTGGCGGGGGAACTGCAATTGGCCAATTTTTCGGCTTTCCACGGGCGTGCGGAAGATTTTGGCCAAGACCCGAAATGGCGGGAATCATATGATCAGGTGACTGCGCGGGCACTGGCACGCCTGCCGATCTTGCTGGAATTGTGTCTGCCTTTTGTGAAGGTGGGCGGCTATTTCTTTGCCATGAAGGGACCTGATGGGGAAGCGGAAGCGTCCGAATCGGAGAAGGCCTTGCAGATCCTGGGCGGAAAGATTGAGGACATTCTCAAATTCGACCTTAAAGAAATCGAGGGTACCCGTACCGTTGTCGTAGTCAGGAAAGTGTCGCCTACACCCGAAACCTATCCGCGCAAAGCAGGAACCCCTTCGAAAAAACCTCTTCTTTAAGAAAGTGAAAAAAAGTTAACGGATCTTTGTCAACAAGGGAACATCTTGAAAAGCAGGAACTTGCGTTCTGACCTCGAAGATAATACCAGCATAGTTCTTTGCGGAACAAAAGGTTTTAAGGGAGTTCTACGGGTGGGGGAATGGGAATGAGAGACCAACTATCCAGATTGTTTGGCGGTTCAGACAAAGAGGTGTCCGGTACGGAAGAAGTGAGACAAATCCCGGTCAATCTGATTGAACCCAATCGGTTTCAACCGAGAACCGTTTTTGATGATGAGCGGATCGACGAGTTGAGTCAAACAATTCGGACCCATGGCATTATTCAACCGATAGTCGTGAGGAAGAACGGGTCCGCCTATGAGTTGATTGCGGGCGAGCGCCGCTGGCGGGCTGCCATTAAGATTGGGATGACGACGATTCCTGCCATTGTCAGAGAATTGAACGATACTCATGCCGCTTCTATCGCTTTGATCGAGAACCTGCAGCGGGAGAATCTGACTGCAATTGAAGAAGCGGTTGCTTATCAGCAGTTGATAGAGCTTCACGGGTTAACCCAGGAAAGTTTGGCGCAACGTCTTGGGAAAGCTCAATCCACAGTGGCCAACAAATTGCGCCTGCTCAATCTGCCGCAAGAGGTACAGGATGCCCTCTTATCACGGGAAATCACCGAGCGGCATGCAAGGGCATTGCTAACACTGTCATCCACAGAATTGCAGTTGAAAGTTTTGGCTGAAATCATCGAGAAACAATGGAATGTGAAGCAGACGGAAAACCGGATTGAACAGCTGCTTGAGAAGTCCAAACCTACGCCGCAGCCCCGTAAGGTTTCTTTAGCAAGGGATGTTCGCTTGGCTGTGAACACCATCCGTCAATCCTTGGACATGATTCACAAAACCGGCCTCAGCGTGGTCACGGAAGAAGAAGATCATGAAGAATATTACCAGTTTGTGATCCGGGTTCCAAAGAACAAGTAGAATTTTTACTTCTTTCTCATTCAACGGAGTAAAATTGGCAGTAAAGGAGAAGGCTATATGCTCAGACTGCAATATGTGACCGTTTATGTCACAGACCAAGACCGCGCTCTAGCATTCTATCGCGATTTTTTGGGCTTTGAAGTAAAAATGGATATTGGCAATGAAAATTTCAGATGGCTGGCAGTCGCGCCAAAAAACGATCAAACCCACCTGGTTTTACTGAAAGTGACGCCGGAAAATCCTCATTACACGGATTGGTCTTCCCGGATTGGCAAGCATTCTGGCTATATTTTTTACACCGACAATATACGAGAAACTTATGAAGAGTTGAAACTCAAGGGTGTTCATTTTCCCATAGAACCGAGACAAGTGGACTGGGGCGGTTTTGAAGGAACGTTTGAGGATCCTGATGGGAACCAGTTTGAACTTGTTCAAGCTCCGAATTGGTAAATGGCAATCATATCCCTTTTTGTTGCGTGCACTACCTTTATTAGGGTAGTGCTTATTTTTTACTTGCAAGAAATTATAAATTTTCTAAGGTTACAAGTATTTGTGTACATTATTTCTTCACACATTATCACTTTCATACGGCGTCATACATGTCAGGCCGTTTGAAGCTTGGTACTATCGAACTGTTTTCAGAATGGGTATTTCAGGTGTCTACCTTTTTGTTTGTTGATCTTGTAAAATATAGTCTAGAAGATTGATAGGCAGGTTCTGCGTCTTAGAATCGGCATACAAATCACTTATGACGAGGTGACACAGTTGGCGAGAATTATCGCAGTGGCGAATCAAAAAGGCGGGGTCGGCAAGACCACGACAGCCGTAAACCTCGGTGCCTGCCTGGCTTCGTTGGGAAAACGCGTGCTCCTGGTAGACATTGATCCGCAGGGCAACACAACCAGTGGGGTTGGAATCAACAAAGCGGACGTGAATTCCTGCATTTATGATGTATTGATCAATGAAGTGGATGCAAAAGAAGCGATTCAAGCAACCCAAATTGATGGATTACATATAATACCGGCCACCATTCAGCTGGCTGGAGCGGAAATTGAACTGGTGCCTACCATTTCCCGGGAAGTCAGGCTTCGTAAGGCACTGCAACCCATGAAGAGCAAATATGACTACATAATAATTGATTGTCCTCCTTCTTTGGGTCTGTTGACCGTTAATGCCTTGACCGCTTCCGATTCTGTCCTAATACCCATACAGTGCGAGTACTACGCCTTGGAAGGCTTAAGCCAATTGCTGAACACCATTCGACTGGTGCAGAAACATTTGAACACCAAGCTGGAGATTGAGGGAGTCCTTCTGACAATGCTGGATGCACGCACCAATCTTGGCATTCAAGTGATTGAAGATGTGAAAAAGTACTTCCGGGAGAAAGTCTATCATACAATTATCCCGCGCAATGTCCGTTTAAGTGAGGCCCCCAGCCACGGACAGCCCATTATAGCATATGACCCAAAATCTAGAGGGGCCGAAGTTTATATGGACCTTGCAAAGGAAGTGTGCAGCTTATGAGCAAGCGTCTGGGTAAAGGATTGGAAGCACTGCTGCCGCAAATAGGAGCAGACGACTCCATTGTTACCGCCAAAGTTGAAGATTTACGACCGAATCCTTACCAGCCCCGCAGGGAGTTTAACGAGGACAAACTGCAAGAGCTGGCCGATTCCATTAAAGAACATGGAATTATCCAACCAATCATTGTCCGAAAAAGTTTTCGGGGTTACGAAATTGTGGCTGGAGAAAGAAGATGGCGGGCCGCCCAAATGGTGGGATTGGAAGAGGTCCCGGTAGTGGTCAAGGATTTTGACGACCGGCAGATGACGGAAATAGCTCTTATTGAAAACCTTCAGCGGGAAGATTTGAACCCGATTGAAATTGCGGAAGCCTACAGCAGTATCATGGAGAAGTTTGAACTGACCCAGGATGAGTTGGCCAAAAAAGTGGGGCAAAGCCGTTCCCATGTGGCCAACTTCTTGCGACTCCTGAACCTTCCAAAAGAAATTCGTGATTATGTTTCACGTGGAACAATTTCTATGGGACACGCAAGAGCCATCCTGGGATTGGAAGATACCAAACAGCAATTGGCACTTGCTCGAAAAATTATGGACGAGGAGCTAAGTGTCCGTGCAGTGGAGCAGTTGGTCAATCGGTTGACCCGAAATGTTCCACGTGAAACAAAAAAACAGAAACCGGAAGGTAACCGGATCATTCAACAATATGAAGAAAAGTTCCGTTCCTGTTTGGGAACTTCCGTGAAAATCCACTCCGGCAAGAAACGGGGCAAGATCGAGATTGAATATTATTCCATGGATGACCTGGAAAGAATCCTTGGTTTGTTGGGTGAATGAAACAATAAGGCGAACAGGATAAATAAAGAATGGACAGATGGAGAGGAGCCAATCCTCTCCGTTTTTGCAATTGGGAACAAAGAGAAGAAAAGTCTCGTGAATCTCTGGGGATTGGAATATAATACAAGCATATGATTTGCAGGCGAGAAAATGGAGGGACAAATTTGAAACGGGGTGGACAAAATGATTTATCTTGACAATGCAGCATCGACCTGGCCAAAACCACCTCAAGTTGCGGAAGCAATGGCAGCGGCTGTAAGGGATTATTCAGCCAATCCTGGCCGAAGCGGCCACAGATTGGCGGCCAAAGCGGCCGAAACTATTTCAAATACGCGAGCACAAGTGGCAAGGCTCTTTCATGTCAAAAATCCGAATGATGTGATATTCACACAGAATGCCACGGAATCTCTCAATCTCGGATTGAAGGGGTTCCTGCAGCCGGGTGATCATGTCATCACAACCAGCCTTGAACACAATTCGGTCCGGAGACCGCTTGAATACCTGAGGAAGAAAGGCGTCGATATCACGTATGTTCCGTCCATCGGCGATGATCAGGCTCTGTGTCAGGAAGTGGAAAAGGAATTTCGGGCAACTACCAGACTGTTGGTGGTGACACATTCATCCAACCTGACCGGCAGAATTTTGCCAGTTGAACGACTCGGTGAATTAGCTCGCAAACATCGTGTGAAGTTCATGGTTGATGCATCCCAAACTGCCGGCTATCTTCCCATTGATGTGGAAGCCATGAGAATCGATATGTTGGCCTTTACAGGGCACAAAGGATTGTATGGCCCACAGGGAACCGGGGGTCTTTACATCCATCCGGATCTTGAATTGGATCCCTTGCTGCACGGTGGAACCGGTGGTTTTTCCGAGTTGATTGAACAACCGCCGGGACGGCCCGAAAGATACGAAAGCGGTACCCGTAACACAGCAGGCATTGCGGGCTTAAGTGCCGGTTTGCAGTTCATTGAAGATACAGGCCTTGCTTCCATCCGCAGGCATGAAGAGCATCTGACACAATTGTTGTTGGAGGAATTGGCGCGGATCGACGGATTGACCCAATTTGGACCTGATAGGAAGGAAGCGAGATGTCCGATTGTCTCCTTCTCGGTGGCAGGATACGACGCAAACGAAATAGGGTATATCCTGGATACCCATTACGAGATTGCGGTAAGGGCCGGACTCCACTGCTCTCCGCTGGCCCATGAAACACTGGGGACAGCGGAAGGGGGCCTGGTTCGTGCAAGTCTCGGCTATTTTAACAACGAAACAGAGATTGAAGAATTTGTTGGCGCATTAAAAGACATAATGGCGTGAGATGATTCGAGAGGAGACAAGGCATGGCGCTTTGGGGGACAATTGTGAACGCCCTGGCAATCATTGCCGGGGCGGTATTGGGCTCAATATTTCAAAGGATTCCGGACAAAATGAAACAAACCATTATTCAAGGTTTGGGCTTGTCCGTACTCGTCATCGGGATGACACTCGCTTTCAAAGCGGGGGATGATCTTCCGTGGGTAATCCTTTCTCTTGTGATAGGGGCGATAATCGGGGAGCTTGTTGATATTGAAGGCAAGTTGGATGCTGTGGGCCGATTCGCCGAGCGAAAAATGACCCGGTTCGGTCATGGAAAGATTTCAGAGGCATTTGTTTTTGCATCCTTGCTATATTGTGTGGGAGCAATGGCTATCGTTGGCGCCCTGGAGAGCGGTTTAAAGGCAGATCACTCGGTGTTGTACACCAAGTCGATTTTGGACGGGTTCTCCGCCGTCATCTTTACCTCCACCATGGGGATTGGAGTAGCCATTTCGGCCATACCCGTATTATTGTATCAAGGGATCATTGCTTTATCGGCGGAATGGTTGCGGGAGTTTCTTTCGCAGCCGGTAATTGCGGTGATGTCGGCAACCGGTGGAGTGTTGATTATGGGTATTGCCCTCAATGTGCTTGAGATCAGAAAAATCAATGTGGGAAATCTGCTGCCGGCCATTTTTGTGGCGGGAATCCTCAAGTGGTTCCTGCAGTAGATAGGACTTGCGACCTGAGGATTCACAGGGCGCCTTATGTTACAATATCGACGTTATATGAGTTGTTTACCGGGAAGGGAGTACGTCCTTAATGTTTGATTATCGGCAATGGATCTTGGAGAATCTTGAAACTGTCGTGTTGGTTCTGATTGGGCTTTTGGTGCTGGCATTATTCTTCTTTATCATCAATACCGTTCGGCTAAACCAACTTCACAGAAGGTATCGGCAATTGATGCGAGGGGTCGACAAATCCAATCTGGAGGAATTGATCTTTAAACAGGCGGAGGAACTGAAAAACCTGCGGGAGAAAGTCAGCCAGGTACAAGATGTGCAGGAACAAGTTCAACAAGAGATCCGGAGAAGTCTGGGACCCATTGGGGTTATTCGTTACAATGCGTTTGACGATGTGGGTTCGGATCTGAGTTTTTCCGTATCCATTCTGAACCGGGAAAAGAACGGAATTGTCCTGACAAGTTTATATGGACGGGAAGATTCCAGGATCTATGCGAAACCCATCGTGAACGGCGAATCGCAATACAAAATGACGGAAGAAGAGAAGCAGGCGGTCAGCATCGCTGTTCAGAACGCGGCCAAATGACCAGGCGCCTGTTTGTCATAAACCCCAACGCGGGCAAGGGACGTGCGTTGCGCTATTGGAAGTTGGCGGAAGCCGAACTGCATAAACGTCAGATCGTGTATGACTGCTTTATGACGAATGCCCCGGGTGATGCGGTCGGCCATCTGAAGAACCTTGCTGGCTTTTACGATCAAGTGATCGCGGTCGGCGGTGACGGCACCATTCATGAAGTTGTGAACGGAATCGTACAAACCGGGGCAAAACTGGGTATTATTCCGGCTGGAACCGGCAATGACTTTGCCCAGTATTTGAATCTGAACGGTCATTTCGATCCGGTTCGGTCAGTTGAAAGGATCCTTCAGAACCAATCCGTCCCTGTTGACTTGGTCTGCATGCAGGAAAAAGTGTTTATCAATGTGGCTGGAATGGGATTTGATGCGGCGGTGGCAGCCGATGTAAATCGGTCCACTTTCCTGAAAAAAATGGGCTCTCTTGGCTATGTCGCATCTGTTATGAGGCAACTGCCCGGTTACCGGCCGGGAGCGGCGATGATTGAAATTGACGGAAGCAAGCACCACTTTGAAGATGCCTGGTTGATTGCGGTAGGAAACGGAGGGGTCTACGGCGGTGGGATGAAGATTTTGCCCCAGGCGGATTGCCGAGACGGTTTGCTCGAAGTGTGCGTTGTGTCCGGGATCTCCAAGCTGGAATTGCTGCGAGTGTTTCCGAAGGTGTTTTCCGGATCTCATGTTCGACACCCGGCGGTAAAAATGTTCCGGGGGAGTGAGGTTCGCGTCATCTCCAAAGCAAATCTGAGGATTCATGCGGACGGGGAGATTGTAACCCGGGTCAGGGACACTGAGCCTGAAGAATTTCAAACGGACGAAAAGTTTAAGATTCTGCCGAAGGCGATAGATCTATTG
This sequence comes from Effusibacillus lacus, assembly GCF_002335525.1. Classification (NCBI taxonomy): domain Bacteria; kingdom Bacillati; phylum Bacillota; class Bacilli; order Caryophanales; family Alicyclobacillaceae; genus Effusibacillus; species Effusibacillus lacus. Next base: position 104,298 of record NZ_BDUF01000014.1, on the reverse strand, counting down.
GTATGATCACACATGCAGAAAGTCCCCATTCCGGGGACTTCATTTCATTTCAATTCTTGAATCCGGTTATATACCTGTTCGGGTGTGAGGCCATGGGCATTGATGACCGGACAATCCTGCGCGACGTTGTGAATGCCCATCAGGTTTTGGTCGGTGCCGGAGATGACCACGGCGGCGTAGTTGTTGTTCCGTGCCTGGTTCATATTGGATGCGTCAAGCGTATCCACCTGGAAGCCTTTGTTGGAGAGGTATTCACGTACGGGAGAAAGATTGGCTTCAACTGCAATTCGATTCATGACTGAACCCTCCTTTTGGAATCAAAGATAGTTTGATTCCAACCGGACATCTCTATACGGGGGAACTCTCAGCAAAGAGGGAACGGTTTCAGCAAGGGTTTGGGCAATGCACTCAGCCATTTTCATGACTACCGACAAGCGGGTGTTCTGCAGGACAAAATACTCCATGAATCCGCCCACATTCACAATGCCCGTAATATGAATGTCGCCGACTTCCGGCAGATTCTTGTTCACGCCGGCTCCCGGCTTTAAAGGGCCGACACCGACCGATATCATGCCGACGGAACTCAGTTGCCCCAGGCAAGCATCAATCGCGATAATGAAAGGATTTTGATGAATCCGTTTGATGGTCTGCAAGGTCTCGGTGAGATTTACGGCATGAACCGGATTTTCCAGTGTACCATAGATGGAACAGTCATCGGGGGCCAGCAGGGTTTCCAATCTGCTGCCTACAAGCGGCCCCAGCGAGTCTCCCGTTGACCTGTCGGTTCCGATGCAAACAAACACCATTTTTCGATCAGAAATCTGGCCGGCTATCAGATCGAACAGGTGGAACCGGAGCGCGGACCGGGCGTTGGGCAGGGTATGATCGATTTTAAGATTGGACATAACACTCCTCCGAATCGGATATTGTTATCAGTTTATGGAAATCAGGGCCGTTCTATACTCGAAATGCTGTAATACCTATAGATTGGGGTATTGACACTATATGCCAGAAGATCAACTCTAATTCCGGGGTGAGCGAGATGATAGAGATTTGGACGGTTCAGAAGGTAGATATATTGATAATCTGCCTGCTGTCATGGGCGGGTGTAATAGGATGGAGACGCGGGGGATACAGGTCGCTGCTCGATTGCATGGGTGTCGGTTCCGCAATTGCGTTGGTGGTATTTGCGATTCCACATATCCAAGACAGATTAATAGATGGATGGTGGGCTCATGAGTTCAGGCAATGGCTGTATGATCACATAAGGGCGGTTCCGACGGGGCAGGGGTTGTCCGAACAGGGGAAGAGTGTGGCGGAAAGCCTCTATCACATGTTGGTGGTGGGAATTGGCGCCCTGGCCGTATGGATCGGAATCCAGATGATTCTTAAAGTGTTCCAGACGGTAATGAAGGAACCGGGGGAGTCTCTCTTTTCGAGAATTTCAGGGAGTGTGATCGGTTTCTCCATGGGGAGCGTGTTTGCGGCATATGTGGTACAATGTCTAGGACTCTTATCCTGGGTGCAGGGAATGGAATCCTTGGACCGGCAACTGGCTCATTCGTTTTTTTACTGGTTTGTGACGAATTGGATTGCAAGTTGAAAGGAGTGGCAATGGATGAGCATATGGACGCAGATTCAGGATTTATACCAAAAAATGATTGAGAAGACCAGTAACCCCGCTTTTTGGGAGGACTTGTTGAGTGGATTTTTCAACGGACTTGTCAAAATCGCCGTTCTGCTTGTGTTGGCGAAAATAGTGATCCGCTTGGGATCCGGAGCGATCAACCGGCTTTTGATGAACCGGGCCGTGCGATGGGACGAGCGTCGGTCCCGGACTTTGAGCGTGTTAAGCACGAATGTCCTCAAATATGTGGTCTATTTTTTCGTGGCCATCACAATTCTGGAGCAATTCATAGAAATTAAAACCCTGTTGGCCGGTGCGGGCATTGTGGGACTGGCGGTTGGCTTCGGAGCACAAAGCCTTGTCAAGGACGTAATTACCGGATTCTTTATCATAGTGGAGGATCAGTTTGCCGTAGGGGATGAGATTCAAACGGCCACATACCGGGGAACAGTGGAAGAGATCGGTTTACGTATCACCACCATCCGGGCCTGGACCGGAGAGGTGCATATCATTCCGAACGGACAGATCACCAATGTGACGAATTTCTCCAAGGCCAACTCTCTGGCGGTCATCGATGTGGGTGTGGCTTATGAGGAGGATCTCGACAGAGTGTTTGAAACTCTGAAAGAAGTGTTGAGGAAGGCACAGGAGGAACTCCCCACTATAGTCGGCGAACCGCAGGTGCTGGGGGTCCAGAATTTCGGACCTTCTGAAGTGACCGTTCGAGTGACCGCCGACTGTGTACCAACCAAGCATATCCCTGTGGCAAGGGAACTGCGACGGAGAATCAAGCAGGCTTTTGATGAGAAGGGAATTGAAATCCCATACCCGAAACAGGTATTGATGACGCCCGGTACCCAAGACGGAAAAGGGACAGATGGAAGGGCAACCGCGGAAGTTTCTGAAGGGTAAGGCGGCACGGGTGGAAGAGGTGGTTCAAATGGAGCGCAAAGAATTTGCCCTTGGCGATGTGGTGCAGATGAAGAAACCCCATCCCTGCGGAGCCAATGAATGGCAGGTGATCCGTATGGGAATGGATATCCGGATGAAATGTGTGAACTGCGGACGCAGTGTGATGATTCCGCGCAGCCAGTTTGAACGGCAGATGAGAAAGGTGCTGCGCAAAGCGGAGACCGGGGAAGATCTGGAGGGATGACGATGCGACAGGTGCGGACCGCCTGTCCGCTTGATTGTTGGGACTGCTGCAGCATGATCGCCTTTGTGGAGAACGGGAAGGTCGTCAAGGTTGAAGGGGATCCGGATCATCCCATCACGCGAGGGCGTTTGTGCATTAAAGGAAAACAGCTTGTCGACCGAATGTACCATCCCGAGAGGATACTGACGCCAAAGAAAAAAGTGGACGGGCAATGGATAGACATCTCTTGGGACCAGGCATTTCAGGAGATTGCAGACAAGATGCTGAAGGCAAAAGCAAGATATGGGCCGACTTCGGTCATGCACACCTTTGACAGCGGTTCCGGCGGAATGCTGAAAGAACTGGAAGGGCGGTTCTTTAACCTGTTTGGGGGCTATTCAAAAGCGGTGGGATCGCTCTGCTGGGAAGCGGGTCTGGAAGCCGGCCGGTATGATATGGGCGCGTGCCTCAGCCACGATCCGACAGATCATGCTAACAGCAAGGGGATCGTGGTATGGGGGCGCAACGTAACTGTTACCAATATGCACGTGACCCCTTTTCTCAAGGCGGCCAGAAAAAAAGGGGCTCGACTTGCAATCATCAATCCGCTGCCCACCGACTTGTCGGAATCGGCTGATCTTCAGGTCTACCCGCGACCGGGAACGGATGGTGCACTGGCTCTGGCTGTATGCCGGATCTTGCTTGAGACGGAACGGTATGACCGGGAGTTTGTGGAGAAGAACGCGGTCGGGTTTGAGGAGTTCGCTGCCTATTTGCGGGAACTGTCGGTGGAAGAGCTGTGTGCAGCCTCGGAAGTTGCAGTCGAGGATGTCTGTTCATTGGCCGATTTCTACTCGGATCGTCCGGTAACCACCTTACTGGGTCTGGGAATGCAGCGTTATGCAAACGGCGGAAACACCATGCGGGCGATCAACGCCGTGGCCGCCATGAGCGGGAACATCGGGGTTCGAGGAGGCGGAGTGAATTACGCCAATCGGATTTGGTCCAAGTGGCTTGACTGGGATGCGTTAACGCTGGAAGGTCAAAGAAAAGAATATCGGGAAATCTCCAAGGTGGAACAAGCGGAACAAATCCTACAGGCAGACCCGCCGGTTGAAGTCCTCTTTGTGACAAGATCCAACCCGGTTGCGCAGGTGGGAAACCGCAAGCGTACAATAGAAGCATATCAGTCGGTGGATTGCGTGGTACTGTTTGACATGTTCCTGCATGACACCGCCGAGGTCGCCGATTATTTTCTGCCCTGCACCAGCGTTTTTGAAGAAGAGGATATCTTGTACTCCTCGATGTGGCATCCATACCTGATCTATGTGAACCAGTGCGTGGAGCCACTGGGCAATGCAAAAAGAGACTGGGAAATCTTTGCGGGATTGGCTGATCGCTTGGGATTTGGGGGAGAGTTTCGGAGGGGGCTCCATGAATGGATGAGGACAGCATTGGCACCGCTTGAAGAAACCGGGTTGACGCTGGAACGGCTGCAGAGGGAACATTTTGCTCCGGCTCCAAGTGCCGCAGTGCCTTGGCATGACAGAAGATTCGCCACGCAGTCAGGGAAATATGAATTCTATTCACAAACCGCTTTGGAAGAAGGACACTCGGCGTTTCCCATGTACCTCCTTCCGTGGGAACATCCTTATCACAATCCGGATTTGGCGGAGAAGTATCCTTATCAACTGTTAACGATTCACCCACGGCACTCTTTGAATGCGCAGCACTATATCCTGAAGCGACCAGACTCACCGGTCATAGAGATTTCAAAGGAAATTGCCCGAGAGAAAGGATTGCAAGACGGAGACCTGGTTCGTGTGTTCAACGAGCGGGGAGAACTGATGGGACGTACACGGATTCAAGAGAAGATGCATCCGGGAACGGTTATGGTGGAACAGGGCTGGTGGAACCAAATGGGAGTCAGCGTCAATGATCTGACTCCTGACCGGCCGGCCGATTTTGGAATCTCCATCGCGGTGTATGATTGTCTGTGCAATATTGAAAAAGCATGAAAATGAAACCCTCCGGTTCGGGCAAGGATAAGAACCGGAGGGATCAGTATGATCGGTGAAAAAATCGTGGCCATTCAAAAAGACGAAAATGGAAATATCACTCAGGTCAAAACCCATACCGGACGCGTCTTAAGCATTGAAGAAGCGATTCAACAGGCTGAGAACGGGGGTTTTGATTCGATTGACAAGATCGATAAACACGGCAACTGGTACATGAAAGCTTCCGCAGGCGACGCTCAACCTGAACAGGGCGGCAATTTGTCGATTCTGCCAGAGTTCTGACATCGGGGAAGGCGGCCTAAGAACCGCCTTGCGTTTTGGATGTTTACCCTGCTCCATTACATGGAACAATCAGGAAGAAAAGGACGAAAATGATCAGGAACACTACCGCCCAACGGGTGTAGCAGCCAAATATGCCGTGCATGCACGTTTCCCCCCTTTCATCACTCTTAGAATATGTGCCTCGGGGGTGTTAGGAAGCGGTGTCTGCCCTAAGGCAATCACCTCTTTTTCTGTATTTGACCTAAGACGGAAATATTGGTATAATGCAAGTTGTATATTAAGACATTTGCACGAAATGTTTGGTAGTGAAGGGTTTTTTCCTGATTCATGAGCGGAGTTTGGTGCATTTGTTGTTAGGAGGCATTTTTGAATGCAAGAAGGAACAGTAAAATGGTTTAACGCAGAAAAAGGGTATGGCTTTATCGCAACGGAAGGCGGCAACGACGTATTCGTTCATTACACCGCAATCTCCGGCGATGGCTTCAAATCCCTGGAAGAAGGACAGCGCGTAAGCTTCGACGTTGTCCAAGGAAACCGTGGACCTCAAGCAGCAAACGTCACCAAACTGTAAGGTTTAGACATTAACCCGTTTGGGATTCTCCAAACGGGTTATTTTTTGTGGTTGGGAGAAAAATATCTACTAGCAATATGGAAAGAGGTGTTGAGATGTCTTTGTTTGCAGATCTGAACTTGAGCAAGCCTGTAATGAAAGCGTTGGAAGACATGGGGTTTGAATCGGCCACCGCCATTCAGGCGGAAGCCATCCCGGTAGCTTTGAGCGGTACGGACATGATTGGACAGGCACAGACCGGAACAGGAAAAACGGTTGCTTTTTCAATCCCCATGATTGAAAGAATCGATACGGAGGAAGACGTGGTTCAGGGGTTGATCCTGACCCCCACGCGGGAACTTTGCATCCAAGTTGCTGACGAGATCCGGAAAGTGGGAATCCATAAAAAAGTCCGCGTGTTGGCTGTATACGGAGGACAAGACATCAACCGGCAGATCAAATCGCTTAAAAATAGGCCCCATATCATCATTGCCACTCCGGGGCGTTTGATCGACCACCTGAACCGGAAAACGATCCGATTGCAAAATATCCGGATGGTTGTTCTCGATGAAGCGGATGAAATGCTCGATATGGGCTTTGTGGAAGATATTGAAACGATCCTCAGCAACTGTCCGGAAGAGCGACAGACTTTATTGTTTTCCGCCACAATGAAACCAGGCGTGAAGAATCTGGCCCAGAAGTTCATGAAGGACATCAAGCATGTGTCTGTCAAGGCGCAGGAAGTTACGGTGCCGTTGATTGAACAGGTTTACTACGAGGTTACGGAGAGACAAAAACTGGACGTACTCACTCGTTTGCTGGACATCCAGAATCCCGAATTGGCCATTGTATTCGGTCGGACCAAAAGACGTGTGGATGAGCTTATGAACGCCCTGATAACCCGCGGCTATCAGGCAGACGGACTGCATGGGGATCTCAGTCAAAGACAAAGGGATGCGGTGATGAAGAAGTTCCGTGACGGAAGCATTGACGTGCTTGTTGCCACGGATGTGGCTGCCCGGGGACTTGATGTATCCGGTGTTACACATGTCTACAATTTTGACATTCCGCAAGACATTGACAGTTACGTTCATCGGATCGGGCGAACCGGACGTGCCGGCAAAAGCGGAATCGCATCCACATTTGTAACACCGCGTGAGATGGAGCACCTGCACCAGATCGAAAGAATTACCAAAAGGAAAATTGCCAAGCGGCCACTGCCTACGATTGCGGAAGCACGCATCGGCAAACAGCGTTTGGCACTCGACATGATTGTGGAAGCCACCAACGAAGATTTGGGAGGGTACCGGAACCTCGCGAAAGAATTGCTTGACCAATACGATTCCGTGATGTTGGTTTCCGCCGCATTGAAGCTGTTGACCAAGAATACAAATGAAGTGCCCATTACATTGACGGAAGAACAGCCGCTTAGGACCAAGCGGACGAAACCCAAGACCGACCGGCGTGACAGGGGAAGAAAGACTGGCCCTACGGGAATGAAACCGGCAGGCGGGAAAGGAAAACTGAAGCAGGGGAAGAAAGAAGCGCGTTCCCGTAAAAAAGAAGCGGTTTTGTCCTGGTAATATGGCAGACTGGGATTATGAGCTTCACCTTTAGGGAGGCCGTTGAACCATGGGTACATGGATGATTGTGAAACAGGTCGTCGTGGTATTATCCCCTCATGATCGACAACGAAAAAAGGCCACGGTAAGCGGCCACGCGAATATTTTTCAAAATCATCCACCTAAATGGGATCAATTTGTTTTCGTTTATATTCTTGACTAAAAGCGAATTTTTAGATAAAATGATTGACATTTTGCTAAACGAGAATTACATTTAGGGTAGAGAAAGGCTCTGTCAACCCGAACGCTCAAGATTTATGTTGCTTGGGCCATTGAGGTAGGGAAGATGGGGTCTTTCACTTTTTCTTTGAAAACTCGGGTGCAATTTTATGCTCAGATGGAACAAATAGCCAATGCCTATAAGGATGGTTCCAGCGATCCTCATAGGACCGTACACCGGTTGAAATACCAATATTAAAGTTTGGGTAGATATTACGAATTCTTTTGTTTATATGTTTGTACAGTTTCTCTTTGGCAATAGTTCGCTTTCCTCTTATGCGACTTCCTTCTGGTTTTTCTTTATGCAAGTTGTTGAGTCTGAAATACATAGCCCCAAGAACAATGTCCATGTATTGCAGAATAACATGCTCGTCCGATTTGACCTCAGTAATATTGTGTCTCTCGATTGAAAGATTTGCGGATCTAAAGTCCTCACTCCATTGCAATCCATGGATAAAATCTTTAAAAATATCACGATTTGCTGGTGCGACAGGTAATTCGTCAAAATAAAGTCTCAAACCAATCTCACGAGAAGGTGTAGGGTTTGAATATTTCAGACCAAAGGCGTGCTTAAAGAATTGATAATACAGCATAGTAAAGGTGTTATCGACCTGATCTTTGCTTAGATTTATAGCACGTCTGTAGTTGTGCGTAAACATGACACGCATCTTGACCAAGTCCTGTTGTATAAGGTCAAAAAAGACATCAATAAGTTCGATGTATTTGGTTAAATAGGGTAGTGTTACTCGCTGCCACTTCACCTCTTTGAACAAGTGGAGTTCCTTTTTCTTGCCTGACAATTGATCGATCACGTAATCGTAATCAGTTGACCTTACAAGGGCACCGCCATAAAAATTGCCGTAATAAGGCCCTTCCTTAGCTGATTCATCCATGTACAGAATATATTCCATACTTAATCACCCGGCTATTTTATTATCAACTCCCTTTATTATACAGCATTAATATATTTGAACCTGAGAGTTATAACTCTACTGTGAATAACCTCATTCTGGATAAATAACCTCAATTTCCCCATACTGTTTTTTAACCCCATAACAAGCCCCAGTAACTAGGAATTGGTTCAGATGAGTTGAGATCTGTTCAAATTCGTCATTTGCAGCAACCAGGTCAAATCGAGACCTGCTTGAATTTCACTTTGAACTGGTGCTTACAATTTGACATAAATCATAGTGTTACCAGAACGGAGGGGGAGTTATGAAACAGCCAATAGAAATCCTCCTGCTCGAGATCAAGGAAAGGGCGACCGGAATCGTCCGGGATACGTCTCCAGAGGACATGAAACGAGTAAAGGCTTTGCCAAATGTTCTGAGTGTAGAAGTTTAGATTTTGTACCGCTCAATGAGCCTGATCAAATTTTTCATGAGTCTGAGTTGTAGGGCAGAGTATGATACCAGCAGGGTAGACTTTTTTCAGGTGAACAAGGAGCTACATTAAGGCCGTTGCCGGGCTTTTTCTTTTTGCTATAATGAAAAGGTGTGAGTATTGGAGGTGTGCCTCAATGGCTTTGTGTGTAGGGATTGTGGGTCTTCCCAACGTCGGGAAATCGACCCTTTTTAATGCGATAACGAAAGCGGGTGCGGAAGCGGCCAACTACCCGTTCTGCACCATTGATCCGAACGTTGGCGTGGTGGAGGTGCCGGACGAGCGCTTGCAAAAGCTGGCTGAGATTGTGAACCCGCAGCGAATTCTGCCGACCGCGTTCGAGTTTGTGGATATAGCCGGCCTGGTGAAGGGAGCGAGCCGGGGAGAAGGTCTGGGCAACAAGTTCCTGTCCCATATCCGGGAAGTAAACGCCATCGCCCATGTGGTGCGCTGCTTTGAAGATACCAATATCACCCACGTAGCAGGAAAGGTCGATCCTCTCTCCGATATGGAAACGATCAACCTGGAATTGATCTTTGCCGATATGGAAACGGTTGAGCGCCGGATGGAACGCGCTCGCAAGGGCCTTAAGGGGGGAGACAAGAAAGCGCAGCAAGAAGTGAATTTGCTGGAGCGTCTGAAGAGCGCCTTTGAGAACGGCAAGCCCGCACGCTCGGTGGAAATGGATGACGAAGAGCGCTTGCTGATTCGTGACCTCCATCTGCTGACCATCAAGCCGGTCCTGTATGTGGCGAACGTCTCGGAAGACGAAGTGGCGAACCCTGACGGCAATCCGAATGTACAAGCCGTCCGAAAGTTTGCGGCGGAAGAAGGGGCCGAAGTCGTTGTCATCTCCGCTAGGGTGGAGTCGGAGATTGCGGAACTGGAAGGCGAAGACAGGGAGATGTTCCTGCAGGAACTCGGCCTTCAGGAATCAGGACTCGACCGCTTGATCAAGGCTGCCTACAAACTGCTTGGCCTTATCACTTACTTTACCGCGGGAGAAAAAGAGGTCCGGGCCTGGACTATCCGCAAAGGAACCAAGGCACCCGGTGCGGCAGGCGTTATCCACTCTGATTTTGAGAAGGGATTTATTCGCGCCGAAGTCGTGGCTTATTCCGATCTCGTGAAAGCAGGTTCCATGAACGCCGCCAAAGAAAAAGGGCTTCTCCGCCTGGAGGGCAAGGAATATGTGGTACAGGACGGCGATGTAATGCATTTCCGATTCAACGTGTAACCACTCAACGGGTATCATCGTACATCCGGTGCGCTTGGTGCCCGTTTTCGCTTTTTTGCCCGGCCTTATGGCAGTTGTGACGAATATCCTGAAATGTGATAGACTGATAGAAAAGAATTGTAATGGAGGAGTTTCCGAATGTTAAACCGGATCATTCTGATCGGACGATTGACGGCCGATCCGGAGCTTCGTTATACACCCACCGGCACCGCTGTCGCATCCTTTACACTGGCGGTTGACCGTCCGCGCGCCAACCAGCAAGGTGAGCGCGAGACCGATTTTATCAATATCGTGGTTTGGCAGAAGCTTGGGGAATTGTGTGCACAGTATTTGAAGAAAGGGCGCTTGGCAGCTGTGGAAGGTCGCCTGCAGATCCGCAGCTATGAGAACAAGGAAGGACAGCGGGTTCGCGTGGCCGAAGTGGTGGCTGACAACGTGCGTTTCCTTGACCGCGGGGACAGCACCGGCGGTGGCGGATTCGAAGGATCCGGTGCAGGCTTTGGCGGCGGCTTCGGGGGCAATCAAGGCTTCGGCGGTAACAATAACAAGCGCGGCAGCAACTTCGATGACGATCCGTTTGTCGACGATGGCAAACCGATTGATATCTCGGACGATGATTTGCCTTTCTGATTATCAAACATGAAGAGGCAGCGCCTTGATCGGTTTTGATCAGGGCGCCTCTTCTCTAGAAATAATCCTTCTTTCAATGAAGCGATTGCATCCATCATTCTGTTTAAGGATGGAACTGTAGGTATCACAAAAACCTGCTATTATTTTTTTGATGTATCAAGACCTATACGGCCGATATCTGAAGGTTCCTTCCTTTTCGATATTTTGTCCATAATTTAAATTTTAATATGGACAAAATTCTAAGGAAGTGATTATATGAATGCGGAAAAATTAAAAATGATTCGGAAACTGGTTATTATCGCAATGTTTGGCGATGATGATTTGATGGATATGTTCGTGCTTAAAGGCGGGTCTGCAATTGAGTTTGCATACAAAATTGATGCCCGTGCTTCCGTAGATGTTGATCTTTCCATGGAGGAGGACATTCCAGAAGAAAAGTTGCAGGAAGTGAGCAATAAAATCGAGAGGTCCTTGATCCGGGTATTCCAGGAAGAAGGGTACGTGGTATTTGATTTTAAATTTATTCCAAAACCGGAAAAGCGGAGGGAAGGGCTTCGGGATTTTTGGGGAGGCTACGCTATTGAATTCAAAATCCTGCCGGAAGTCCACCGGGACATACTCAATTCAGATCTCCACAAAGCAAGAAAGATGGCAGAAGTAGTGGGCCCGAAGCAGGGGAAAAAGTTAGAAATCGACATAAGCAAGTACGAATATTGCGACGACACGCGAACTGTTGAAATCGATGGATACACTGTATATGTCTATACGCCAGAAATGCTTGTGATCGAAAAGCTTCGGGCAATTTGTCAACAAATGCCGGAATACCCCATAAACGGGAGAAACAAGCATCCCAGACCTCGTGACTTTTACGATATCTATGTGTTGATGAACAATGTGGTAGGAATCTCTGTTCCCGAATATGATTTGGTCAAGCAAGTGTTTGCACTAAAAGAAGTACCGATCGACTTGCTGAAAACCATCCCGCTTTACCGAGAGTATCACGCGGGAGATCTCGACTCACTACGGGATACCGTTCCTAGAAACAAAGAGATTGAGTTCAATTTGTATTTCGATTTTGTGGTCAACTTGGTGGAGCGGATCACCGGGGATAAACTTGTCAGTCAAGTGGGCTAAAACAAAGTGGGTGTCCCAAAGTAGATAAACTATTTTTATAGGATCCCTATTAGGATCAGCCCCTTTCTATCCATCAAGTGATCTCGGGTAATACAGTCTCCAACGTTTTGAGTATCGAACGTCTTTCATGTCGTGCATCAAATAAAAGTCGTATATCTTTTCTTCCATGTCGAACAGATTCAATCTTTTTTCTGAATAGCTGGCTCGTTCCAGGTAAAAACCGATCACTTGATGGTATGGGTATACAAAATTGATTTTTTTGACGTAGGCTTTCAGAGTGTTTACGGACACGTCGTGATCTTTTGCCCTTTCATAGGCTTTTAAAACTTCAAACACCCCGCCGGAATATTCTGGTCTCACCGCAATGTCAATAAGCGTTCTTTCAATGTTAGTTACTTGCAGTTTTTCCCTGAATTCTCCCGACAACGAAACCACGCCCAGATTGCCGGTAGCTGCCCCGTTTAACAGGGTGATGTTACAATCCAGGTACGATGCAACGTTTTGTGTGCGTCGAATCGGTTTTTGAAATGCCTCGTCAATGTCTTCCTGCGTGATGGTTCCCCGGGATTTGGGCGTTTGTTCGACAGTGACGTAAAAATTTTTCGGAATCTGTTCGGTCAGGTTGTGCAAAAACATTGCGGTGTAATGGGTCAGGTATGCTTTGGGACTAAGAGACAAGCATATTTCATAAATTAGATCTGAGGTAACGGGACCCCAAATATACCGATTAAGAGGGCGGGGAAAATCGAGTGGGACTCTGGTCATTTTTGAACGTTCCAATAAAAACTGAACAAACGATTTAAGCGTTGAGGTTTTTGCCAAACGCCATTCTTTGTTATTCAGGATGAATATTTTTTCGAGTTCACCGGGAGTGTACACCCGCTTGTCGTTTTCATTGAAAAATTTTTCGATATCAGGTTTGGCTATACTGAATCTGCTTCTAGCCATAAAATTTTTCACCCCAAATACCTGTATAATGCGGTATACATACCGCATTATACCATATAAAAATTAAAAGTCAAGTGATTTGCGAGTACCCACCAGACCTGACCGGACAAGCACAATTTTAATTGCATAGCAGTAGCTATTATAATGTACACGTACATTATAATAGCAAGTTGCGATCTTGTCAAGTGAAAACGATAAACGTCCAATGAACCTGTTTAGTTCATGGTTAAATACGAAAAAAATTACGTTCCGCGAATTACCAGATTTTAATTAAGTGTATCCGAAACATAGGTTTTTTTCAAGGAATGTACCCGTAATGTACCCGTAATAATCGACTCTAGTTCATTTTTACGGGTCCATTCGCTTTCCTAAATGTCCGAACATAAATATGTCAGAGTTTCTGAAATTACAAGGGTTTTCTTTGTTTTTGTGACCCCTTCAAACCAGCACTCACCCCCGAAGTACTATAGGGGAAATATGGTAGATTGATAGAGAACCAAACAGCAATGGAGTGATGCATCCATATGAGAAAAACCGCCCTGCTTTTGACCGCCACCGGACTGCTGTTGACCGGGTGTTTTTCCAAGCCAAGCGAGACCGCCCAACCGGCTCAAACCCAAACGCAAGCTAACCCGCAGCAAAGCAATACTCAGCCACAGAAGGAGCCAACAAAGAATGAGCAACAACCGGCCCAGCCAGCTCCGGGAAAGCCAAAGGAAGAGAAAGCTGTCAAGTCGGAAGTTGAGCTGCAGAAGACCGCTGAGGCAACACTGATCAAAATGTCAAAAGTATACGCCCGGGGCAACTACGACGAAATCATTAAAATGAATCGGGAAGTCTTTCTGGAACCGGAAAAACACGATCCACCGGAAGACATGAAACAAAGCATGTCGACCAAAGCGGCTTTGGATACAGCCGTCAAATTTGAAAACTCCAAAGTCACGATAAAAGATGACAGTACTTTCGTGTTTGAAACCAAACTGCGGGAAGGATTGATGCAGTCCGGCAAGCAGATCGGGGAACAGGTTTCGCAGCAAAAAGTGACGTTCGTATGGGATGCCAAGTCCAATACCTATAAGATAGCGCAAATTGAGGCAAGGTACGAGAACAGTGATCATGGGACACCTTAAGATCCGGGGGCTGTGCCCTAAGTGGGATGATCTGCTTGGGAACAGCCTCCATTTACTTGGGGTTCTGATTTTTTGATTGAAAATGTGCAATAATGCTATGTTGTGATATTATATTTCCGCATCAGAATGGGGGTTATGAGGGTTTCAAATGAAAAAGTTCATCACAGCCATCGTGGTATCTTTACTAGTGGCAGGATGCGGAGCACAGAATGTGGAACAGGCGGGGCCAACAAAAGGAAGTCAGGAACAAGCCGAAACCATCAAGATCAAAGGACGTTGGGCAACGGTCACAAAAGTGACGGACGGAGACACGCTTGAACTGGATGGCACGGAAAAAGTTCGCCTGATCGGAGTGAACACTCCCGAAACGGTGAAACCGGGTGTCTCCCCGATGCCTTATGGGAAAGAAGCGAGCGAATTTACAAAGTCCAAGCTGTTGGGCAAAAAGGTCTTTGTGGAAGTGGACATCCAGCCCAAGGACAAATATGACCGTACATTGGCCTATATCTATCTGGAAAAACCGAAAACAGAGCAGGACATTGAGAATGTTATGATGAATGCACTGCTGCTGAAGGAAGGATACGCCCAGTTAATGACCATACCGCCCAATGTGAAGTATTCCGACCTGTTTGTAAAGCTGCAAAAACAGGCAAGGGAAGCCAAAAAAGGGCTTTGGGCACTGGATTTATACAAAGATTCGACGAAGAACTCCGGCGACGTGTTTAAAAAATAAGTGGTTGTTTTGTGTCAAATACAAGTTACAATGGGGGGAGAAGAAACGCAGGGGAGGGATCATTCTTGAGCAGATTCGATGCGGCACAATGGCTGGACAAAGTGAGACAGGCAAGACCGCTGGTACATAACATCACCAACGTGGTGGTGACCAATATCGCAGCGAATGCACTGTTGGCCTTGGGTGCATCTCCGGTTATGGCCTACGCGAAGCAGGAAGTGGGCGATATGGCGCGGATAGCCAGCGGTTTGGCCCTGAACATGGGAACCCTTGACGACAATGTGGTGGAGGCCATGCTGATTGCAGGCAAGGCGGCCAACGAAGTGGGGGTCCCGGTTGTGTTTGATCCGGTTGGGGTAGGGGCAACGCCTTACCGGAACGATGCCGCCAGCATAGTTACGGAGGAACTGAAGCTCACCGTATTGCGCGGGAACGCTGGTGAAATCAGTGTCCTGCTGGGTGCAGGCGGTGCAGTGAAGGGGGTAGACTCCGCTTCCACAGGAGAGAACCTGCCGGAAGTCATGCGCCAATATGCCCGAAAAAAAGGCTGTGTGGTCATTGCAACCGGGGAAACCGATTACGTCACAGACGGAGACACCATTTGGTCTTTGCAAAATGGCCATCCGCTTCTGGCGGCCATTACCGGATCGGGGTGCATGGCGACCGCTCTGTTGGGAGCGTTTGTAGGAGCAGCAGGTCGCAACGCAGACTTGAGAACCTACGCAGATGCGTGTGTTGCCGCTCTGACCTGCTACAACATTGCCGGCGAGATCGCGGCCGAACGGGTACAGGGACCCGGGACCTTCCAGGCGGCTTTGTTTGACGCTCTGTATTCTTTGGACAGTTCGCAAATAAATGACAGGGCGAGGATCACAATTTAGGAAAGAGAAAAGAAGGGGTTGAGGGAGGCTGTCTCATATGGGGGACAGCCTCCGTTAGTATGACGCCGCCAGCTAGCTTAAGGAGCGCTCCAACTCAAACCAGTATTCGCAAAGGGTTAACAGACCCTTGTCGAAGTTTTCCAGATGAAAATGCTCGTTGGGCGCGTGGAAGTTTTCGCTTGGCAAAGCGAAGCCCATCAGGACAACGGGGGTATCCAGGATGCGCCCCATCGTCTCCACGACCGGGATCGATCCGCCCATCCGGTTGTAGGCAACAGGCACTCCGTATACTTTTTCATATGCCCGTCCCGCAGCTTGAATGGCCGGATGGTCTATAGGGGTGGAAAACGGGCGTCCACGGTCAAAGAAGCTGACGGATACTGTTACACCTGGAGGAGTGTGTTTCTCCACATGCTTGCGAATGAGTTCCAGGATTTCGTCCGGGTTCTGATCGGGTACCAGACGACAAGTCACTTTTGCGTGCGCTTCAGCCGGCAGCACGGTCTTGATCCCTTCTCCCTGAAACCCTCCATAGATGCCATTAATTTCCAATGTAGGGCGAATCCAGGTCCGTTCCAGCAAGGAATACCCTTTCTCGCCGAAGAATGCCGGCACTCCCAGTTCCTGACGGATCCTCTCCTCATCAATCCCCAGTGCACGGTACTCTTCCCGTTCACTCTCCGATACCGGAACCACCTTGTCATAAAACCCTTCCACGGTGATCTGCCCATCCGGATTCCGCATTGTATCGAGA
This sequence comes from Effusibacillus lacus, assembly GCF_002335525.1. Lineage (NCBI taxonomy): Bacteria > Bacillati > Bacillota > Bacilli > Caryophanales > Alicyclobacillaceae > Effusibacillus > Effusibacillus lacus. The sequence continues at coordinate 88,015 of NZ_BDUF01000014.1, read as the reverse complement.
ATGTGGACGAGGGCATGAATCGGATTTTGCACCGCACCGCCGTAAAGGCCGGAGTGCAGATCACTTTTGGCTCCCTTCACATCGATCTGCAGTCCGCAAAGACCTCTCAACCCCGTGCAGATGGCAGGTCTTCCTTTTTCCAGCATGGGGGTATCGGAGATTACAAGTACGTTGGCGGCAAGCAGATCTTTGTGTTCTTCCACAAATTCCGCCAGGTGCGGACTTGCAATTTCTTCTTCCCCTTCAATGCAAAATTTAAAATTGAGCGGCAGTGTGCCTTCATTATGTAAAATCGCTTCCAGTGCCTTTATATGCATGAGCACTTGCCCTTTGTCGTCGCTTGACCCTCTGGCATAGATTTTCTCGTCGCGAATCACCGCTTCAAAGGGGGGAGAGTCCCACAATTCCATCGGGTCGACAGGCTGGACGTCATAGTGACCGTAAATCAACACGGTTGGCTTTCCTTCCGCTTTCAACCATTCTCCGTATACAACCGGATGCCCTTTGGTCGGCATGATTTGCACATTGTCCATTCCCGCTTTTTTCAGGGAATCGGCAATCCACTGGGAGGCCCGCTGCATGTCCCCTTTATGTTCGGAAAGGGCACTGATGCTGGGAATGGCCAGCAGTTCCTTAAGTTCATTCAGGTGATGGTCCCGATTTGCTGAAAAATATTGTTGATAACGCTCACTCATAACGATCCCCCTCGTCAAAAGTCTGCCTCGATTTTACCACAAATCGGGGCAAACTACCCATGGAGGTGAGCAGCATGTCAGACCGAGGAACGAATAATGCACCCAACACACGCCACCCGGACCGGCCCCCACGAAAACCGGGACGGTTGGAACAATTTGGAGACGATCTCCAAGAGACTGTAAATCCCGGCGTATTGGGAGATGTGACTTCGCACGATGAGGCGGCTGCACAAAGAGACTATTACGGAGGCCCGTAAGTCGGGACCAAGACTTGACCCCGCTTTGCGACGCACATGGACATGCCAGTGTCGAACATGCCACATGGATGTGGCTCTTATGTTGGACGGCCATGGGCGGCGTTCTTGGTGGGGTTTCCTTTTTTTATGCAGGAGATTGCCTCAACCATGTGGAAGGATTAGACAATTGTGGAGGGGATGTTTTATGCATGATATGGGGGAGAAGCTGGACATTGCGAAAAACATCAAGCTGATTGAATGGTTGAAGTGTGAGTTGACGGACAGTCTGGCAGGTCTCTTTCGCGGCTTTCACCGGGGAAGCGAGATCCTTCTGAAAGAGTGTCTGGCCAATCTCGTGGTTCTGTGTTACGTATTGGCCAGGCGTCTCGGACTGCGCTATTCGCAGTTTGATGACCTGATACGTGACCGGATTCGCTGCAACGCAGGGATGGAGAACGAATATGAAATCTGGAAGGAGGATCTGATGATCCTGGAGCAGCATTTCCAGCAGAAGAAACCACAGTAGTAAAAGGATTTCCAATCGCAACTTATTTTACCTGAATACGTCGGTCGCAGATTCATGGTATAACAAGTATATGGAGGAGTAGGCAGGAGGGTTTGTCATGAAAGTGATTTTTCTTCAAGATGTAAAAGGACAAGGCAAAAAAGGAGAAATCAAGGAGGTTGCGGACGCATACGCCCGGAATGTTCTGTTGAAAAAGGGGCTGGCGGCAGAAGCAAACGCCGCAAACCTGAACAGACTGCAAGCGCAAAACAAGGCAGCTGAGAAAAGAGCCCAGGAAGAACTGGAAGAAGCAAAGAAGCTGAAAGCAATCCTTGAGCAGACTGTCGTCTCCCTCAAGACCAAAGCGGGCGAAAGCGGTCGCGTGTTCGGATCGATCACCAGCAAGCAGATTGCCGATGCATTGGAAGCGATGAAAGTAAAAGTGGACAAGCGCAAGATTCATCTGGAAGAACCGATTAAGGCATTGGGTACGACCGTGGTTCAGGTCAAACTTCATCCGGAAGTGTCTGCAGACTTGCGCATTCATGTACAAGCGGAGTAACACATGAAGAAGTTATTGGAAAAACTGAATCTGATACCGAACAGTACACTGCACAAGAAACTTGAAAACGAAGAAGCGCTCCGTCGCCAGGTGACAGCGCTTTTTGGCATATTAAGCAGCATCCACGGCGCAGACAAATTGGTGCTGCGGGCGGGTAAGCTGGAAGCGCTCAATCTGATGCGTTCCCCCGACTTGACCGACCGTGTGATTGCCCTGCAAAGAATCGTGTTTGAAAACCCGAACATTGAAGAACGGCCGGAGCCTGAACAGATTCCGGAGATTCTGCAGGAAGTGGAGGAAGCGCTTGCAGATATGCTGGCGCGCCGCTCTGTGGAAGCGGAAATCGAGGCGAAAGTCAATGAGAAGATGCAGGAACGGCATGAAGAATACATGCAGGAAATCCGCACCCAGCTGGTCAAGGAGAAGTCAGGCCCGGAAAACGCCCAGACTCTGAAGAAGTATGCCAAGCTGGAGAAGTTGGAGCACATCCACTTGTCCCGTTCCACTCTGGAGCTGGTTCGTCCGCAATCTCTCAAGGATATTGTGGGACAGGAACAGGGTGTTCAGTCACTTATCTCAAAATTGGCTTCCCCGTTCCCGCAACATGTGATTATCTATGGCCCGCCGGGTGTAGGGAAGACGACTGCGGCCCGTTTAGCGTTAAAAGAAGCAGCCAAGTTGGCCACCACGCCGTTTGCGGAAGATGCCCCCTTCGTGGAAGTGGATGGAACCACGCTGCGTTGGGATCCCCGGGATATAACGAATCCTTTGCTGGGATCGGTTCATGACCCGATTTACCAAGGCGCGCGCAAGGATCTTGCCGACACGGCCATCCCGGAACCGAAGACAGGTCTCGTGACCGATGCTCACGGGGGCGTTCTGTTTATAGATGAAATTGGGGAACTGGATCCGGTTCTGCAAAACAAACTGTTAAAGGTGCTTGAGGACAAGCGGGTCCAGTTTGATTCTCCCTATTACGACCCGGAGGATCCGAACGTTCCCAAATATATCAAAAAGTTGTTTGAGGAAGGCGCACCTGCGGACTTTATTCTGATTGGCGCCACTACCCGGGAGCCGCACGAAATCAATCCGGCCCTTCGTTCCCGCTGCGCGGAAGTGTTCTTTGAACCGCTTGTGCCGGAACAGGTGGAAGACATCATTGTAGGGGCGGCAAACCGTCTCAAGGTATCCGTTGAGCAGGGCGTTCCCGAACTGATTGCACGCTATACGATTGAAGGACGGAAAGCGGTTAACGTTCTGGTGGACGCCTATGGCCTCATGAAATACAAAGAAGGCAAATCCGGCCAGCCATCGGAGCAAATCTCACTGAAGGACGTGGAAGAAGTCCTGCAAATGAGCCGGTTGCACCCTTATGTTCGCCAACAAAACCATAACAGTTTGGAGGTTGGGCGCGTTAACGGTCTTGGCGTTGCCGGATACCTTGGTTCTGTCATTGAGATCGAATCGGTCGCGTTTCCTGCAAGCGAAAAGGGGAAAGGAAGGCTGCGATTTAATGACACCGCAGGTTCCATGGCGAAGGATTCGGTCTTCAATGCGGCTGCCGTATTTCGCCGCATGACAGGCCAGGATCTAGGCGATTATGATGTGCATGTCAATGCGGTCGGCGGAGGAAGAATTGACGGACCTTCTGCCGGAGTGGCGATCTTCCTGGCGGTGTACTCAGCCGTTACGGGTCGGGCACTTCCGCAGTGGATTGGCATTACAGGCGAGATTTCCATTCAGGGACGGATCAAGCCGGTTGGCGGCATTCGGGAGAAAATCTTCGGCGCCAAGCAGGCGGGTCTTACCCATGTATTGGTCCCGAAGGAAAACGAACGGGATGTGCCGAATGATACTACAGGAATACAGGTGACCGTGGTCGAAACTATTGACGACGTATTGGAGCTTGTCTTTCCGGATAAATCGGAGAAAGTCAGCTAGTCTTCAAAGGAGGACGCTGCATGGATGACAAACTGATGGAGCGGGTGCCTCCGCAGAATATTGAAGCGGAACAGGCGGTCCTGGGCGCGGTTCTGATTGAACCGGACACGCTCATGACCGTGACCGAAATCCTGAAGCCGGAAGATTTCTACCGGTCGAGCCACCAGAAGATCTTTGAAAGCATGATCGAAGTGGCGGAGCGGGGAGAACCGGTTGACATTGTAACCCTGACTGCCCATCTGCAGAATCTGGGTGTGATTGAAGAAGTCGGTGGCGTTTCCTATCTGGCTACATTGGCCAATACGGTACCTACTGCTGCCAACGCGGATTACTATGCGGCCATCGTCAAGGAGAAAGCGGTCGTTCGACGCTTGATCAGGGTGGCTACTCAAATTGCCGCTTCCGGTTATGAAGGAACGGACGATGTGGTGGGCTTGATCGATGATGCGGAGCGCCGCATTGCGGAGTTGACCAATGAGAAGATCGCCCGCGGGTTTACCCCGATCAAGGACATCCTGCTCGCCACATTTGAACGGATTGAATTCCTCTTTTCCAACAAGGGGGGAGTCACGGGGGTTCCGACCGGGTACCCGGATCTGGACCGGATTACTTCCGGGTTCCAGAAATCGGATCTGATTATCGTGGCAGCCCGTCCGTCTGTGGGGAAGACCGCCTTTTCCCTGAATATTGCCCAGAATGTGGCTGTTCGCTCCAAGGTGCCCGTAGCCATCTTCTCCCTCGAGATGTCCAAGGAACAGCTGGTTCAGCGGATCCTCTGTGCGGAAGCCACCATTGACGCGGGGAAAATGCGGACCGGGTATTTGGATGACGACGATTGGCCGAAATTGACCATGGCAGTAAGCACATTGGCAGAAGCGCCGATTTTTATTGACGATACGCCAGGCATCACGGTGGCGGACATACGTTCCAAATGCCGGAGACTGCAGCAGGAACATGGGCTCGGGATGATTCTGATTGACTACCTGCAGTTGATCCAGGGAAGAGGCAAGGGAGACAACCGGCAGCAGGAGATCTCCGAAATCTCCCGGACGCTGAAGCTGATTGCCCGTGAATTGAACGTGCCGGTGATCGCCTTATCGCAGCTCAGCCGTTCGGTCGAGCAGCGCCAGGACAAACGACCGATGCTGTCCGACCTGAGGGAATCGGGCTCCATCGAACAGGATGCCGATATTGTGGCCTTTCTGTACCGGGACGATTACTACGACCCGGATTCGGAGAAAAAGAACATTATCGAGATTCTGATCGCTAAGCAGAGAAACGGCCCGACGGGCAAAGTGGAGTTGGTGTTCCTGAAGAATTTCAACAAATTCGTCTCCCTCGAGCGGGAAGCTGCTGGGGTCTGATTCTATAAGACTGGAACAGGATGCAATGCTGTTCCGGTTTTTTGTTTTGGAGTATTTCCACTGCGAATTGCAAATACGAACAAATACTATAACATTAAATTTAAACGTTCGTGTTTTGTCTTGACGATTTCGCCAGTTCCTGTTACACTCACTTAGTGGGATTAGGTGCATGGTCACACTTGGTCTCGGGGAATGTATTCATATGGAGGTGTTGCCGTATGGCAACCTTAGTGGTTGTAGGTACCCAGTGGGGCGATGAAGGAAAAGGCAAAATTACCGACTTTTTGGCGGAAAAGGCGGGAGTGGTTGCCCGTTACCAAGGGGGAAACAACGCCGGTCATACCATCTCGATTCAGGGCAAGGAATTTAAGCTTCACCTCATTCCATCCGGTATTTTTTATCCTGAAAAAATCTGCGTGATCGGCAACGGCATGGTCGTCAATCCGAAAGCGCTGGTGGATGAACTTACATATTTGAAGAACAACGGGGTGTCTGCGGACAACCTGCGTATTTCAGATCGGGCGCATGTTGTGATGCCTTATCATATCAAACTGGACGAACTGGAAGAAGAAAGCAAAGGCAGCAACAAAATCGGCACCACCAGAAAAGGGATCGGTCCCGCATACATGGACAAAGCTGCCAGGGTGGGTATCCGCATAATTGATCTGCTGGATCCGGAAGAGTTCGCAGCCAAATTGAAGCGCAATCTGGAAGAGAAAAATCGTGTGTTCGATAAGCTTTACGGAGCGGAAGGGTTTGACTACGAAGCGGTTTACCGGGAGTACCTGGGATATGCGGAAGTGATACGCCCCTATGTGACCGACACCTCCGTTGTGTTGAACGAAGCGATTGATGCAGGCAAAGACGTGCTGTTTGAAGGTGCGCAAGCGTCGATGCTTGATATCGATCAGGGAACCTACCCTTACGTTACATCATCAAATCCGGTTGCCGGCGGCGTTTGCATCGGGGCTGGTGTTGGTCCTACCAAGATTGATAAGGTTATCGGTGTGGTAAAAGCATATAGTACCCGTGTAGGAGACGGCCCGTTCCCAACGGAACTGCTGGATGAGACCGGGCAATTCATCCGGGAGACGGGACGCGAATACGGTACCACCACCGGACGTCCGCGCCGTGTCGGATGGTTTGACTCGCTGGTTGTCCGGCACGCTCGCCGAGTTTCGGGCCTTGATGGAATGGCCATCACCCGACTGGATATCCTGACGGGACTGAAGGAACTGAAGATTTGTACCGCATACAGGCACAACGGGGAGATCCTGAAGGAGTTTCCGACAAGTCTGAAAGTGTTGGCCAAGTGTGAGCCGGTCTATGAAACGCTGCCGGGATGGGACGAAGATATTACGGGAGTTCGTTCCTACGAAGATCTTCCGGCCAATACCCGTGCGTATATTGAAAAAATAGCCGAAGTGACCGGTGTTCCGTTGGCGATTTTCTCGATTGGTCCCAACCGGGAACAGACAGTTCCTGTAACCGATATTTACTGATCAGAACGCATACGGCACCTTCGGGTGCTGTTTTTGCAGGCTTGATTGACTGGCTTTTTGCATGGCTATTCCTCCAGAATTTCCTATCAAAAAATCATAGAAAAAGGGTTGCTTTTAAAAGTTGCTTCGTGTTATGATTTTTCTTGTCGCCGCGATGACGGCGGTTCTGATGCGAGAGAGCGGCGAGTTTGAGAGCCATTAGCTCAGTCGGTAGAGCACCTGACTTTTAATCAGGGTGTCGATGGTTCGAGTCCATCATGGCTCACCAGTTTCCTGGCCCCATGGTCAAGTGGTTAAGACACCGCCCTTTCACGGCGGTAACAGGGGTTCGAATCCCCTTGGGGTCACCAGATTATATTTCGAGGGTTCCCATAAAGTACCCGGAATACGCTACAACGTTTCGCGTCACTTTATGGGGTGTTTTGGAGCTGTGGTGTAGTGGCCTAACATGCCCGCCTGTCACGCGGGAGACCGCGGGTTCGAATCCCGTCAGCTCCGCCACTTTGAAATTCCGTCAGGGATTCGAGAAACCTGGGTTCGTCGGAGCTGCGCTTCGGGAGCGACACATCGCAGCCGGCAGCTTGACTGCCGCATACCGTCAGCTCCGCCAAATGAGAAAAGGTACCCTTCATGGGTACCTTTTCTCATTTGGTTTACTGACAGATGAAAACACGCATGAGATAATTTGTTGTAATACGTCCGGGTTCGTCTGAGCAGTAATAGGCTGGAATTCAGTCTTATTTTTATGGAATCAAAGGTACTCCAGAAATAGGACTGGTTTTCAGTCCTAAATGTCATTTCTTACTTGTACACCTCGAAAATCCCTTGAATAAGCCTGAAAATCAGTTCTGTTCTTGACATGACACCCCAAAAATTAAAAATAAGCCTGAAATCAGACTTCACAGCAGGTACATTATGTAAAAAAATCCAGACATGGAGAAATCCCACTGATCTTTGGGAACCGCCGATGACTACCTGAACGAGGCGACGGAATGAACGAGTCATCGAACCAGTCGCATCCGGAGGGGATTCAAACACATCAGTCGAAATATATATAGATAGAATACAGAAAAAGGGAGGCACCGTATGAATCTTGTGGAAATGCTGCATGAGGCAGTCAGAGCCAATCCAAGCAAGGAATGTCTCCGAAACAAGCAAGATGGACAATGGCACTCCATTACCTATGCCGAATTTTGGAATGAGATTCAATACTTCGCGATCGGACTAAAATCGCTTGGGGTCAAAGAGGGCGATAAAGTGGGTCTTCTCTCCAACAATTGCCCGCAATGGGCCATCAGTGACTATGCTGTTCTGTCATTGGGTGCGGTGGTGACTCCCATCTACCCGACACTGCCTTCACCTCAGGTTGAGTTTATTCTGCGAAATGCCGACGTGGAATATTTAATAGTGCAGGACCAGACACAACTTGGCAAAATTCTTCAAATCTGGCCCGATAAACTGAAATGCGCAATTCTTATTCAACCGGAAACAGACTGTGCAGATGAGTGTGCCGACCGCATCTTACCCTTCAAGGACGTGCTGAAGCTTGGCATGAAGCAGGAGGGCACTCTGGGCCGACCTGATTATGCCGCCATCCCGGAAAGCCAGTTGGCGACAATCGTACACACCTCAGGCACTTCCGGAACTCCCAAGGGCGTCATGCTTTCCCACTCCAACATCACTTCCAACATCCGCGCCAGCTTGTCCTGCTTACCCATTCATCCGACTGATATCGCTTTGTCCTATCTTCCTTTATCCCACATTTTCGAACGAACCGTCGGCCAGTACGCCATCTTATCATCGGGGGCAACCATTGCCTATGCCGAAAGCATCGAAACCATTCAAGTCAATCTGCAGGAGATACGTCCCACTGTATTCTGCACCGTCCCCAGATTACTGGAAAAAGTCTATGCCCGTATCCACGGAAGAGTGGAACAATCCCCGAAGCTGATAAGGAAGGTACTGGAACGGGGTCTGGCCAATGAAACACGCTCAGGGTTGGCCTATCGAATCGTGGACCGGCTCATTTATGAAAAAGTAAGACAAGGCTTGGGCGGAAATCTCCGATTCATCGTGTCAGGCGGTGCCGGGTTGGCGGCCGACATCTCCGAATTCTTCGGGAAGGCGGGCATTGATTGTTATGAAGGGTATGGAATGACGGAGGCATCCCCCGTTATATGCACGAACCCGTTTGGCAAGCTGCGTAGAGGAACGGTAGGAGTCCCCATTCCCGGAGTGGAAATCAAATTGGCGGAAGATGGGGAACTGTTGGTGAGAGGACCAAACGTCATGATGGGCTATTACAAGAATCCGGAAGAAACCGCCAAGACGATTACCCCGGACGGTTGGCTGCAAACGGGAGACATCGCCGAAATCGACAATGGGTACGTAAAGATTGTGGATCGCAAAAAAAACATCATCGTTCTGGCCACCGGAAAAAATGTGGCTCCATGGCCGGTGGAAAACTCCATATCCCTTAGCCCTTACATCTCACAGACCGTTTTGATCGGAGATAAAAGACAATATGTCACCTGCTTGATCGTTCCCGACTTTCTCGCCTTAAAATCCGTCGCGGATGAACTGCAACTGGGAGACGATCAAGGCAAATGGGTAAGCCATCCGAAGATCCGGGAGCTGCTTCGCCAGGAAGTGATTAAGTATTCGGAGCCGTTTGCTGACTTCGAGAAACCCAAACGGGCGGTCATTCTGTCGAACGAGTTGACACTGGAGGGGGAGGAACTGACTCCCACGATGAAGGTTCGCAACAAGACGGTTCTGCAAAAATATGGCCATCTGATCGAAGAAATGTACAACGGAACCAACTATGTCCCCATCCAGGACGGACAGGGACACACACATCCCAGCCATGACACCGGCCATCTGCAAATCTAAGCTCGTACAACACACCAGCCCCGCAAGGGGTTGGTGTGTCTGCCATAATGTACAAGCCAAAAACGATTGACATTGATGCGCTTGTCAAGTATAGTAAATAGCGTTGTGGCTCGGTAGCTCAGTCGGTAGAGCAGAGGACTGAAAATCCTCGTGTCGGCGGTTCGATTCCGTCCCGAGCCACCATTTCATTTGGGACAATACACATAAGTCAAAGAAGCGAGCCGATTCGGCTCGCTTCTTTTTTTCCTATGTATGGCCGCCATGGGAGCGGATTACCTGAACTGCCTGCTCCACCTTGTCTTTGGGAACGACGGCCGTAAGCAGAATGTCCTCCCCGGATACGTCATCCGCTGTAGTGGCGTATCCGCTGGCAGAAGGATCCGCCGCCATCAGTACCCCGGCATCCCGGCTGGAAATGGCATCCATCCCTAAAGTCAGCTCCCCAAGAGACGGAATGTTTCCGGTTATGGGGTTCCTGAGATTTTGCGTCGGCTGCCCGGGGTACGGGGATACACGATCAATTTGCACGGTGTTGATCCCCATTTTCTTCAATTCGTTGGATGCTTTCTGTGCAACATCGGGATCGGCAAAGGAGGCCAGGATTGCCTGTTCCTTCTTGGGGTCAAACTCATCCGAGCGATCCTGCAGCGTCTGACTTATGGTTTGCTGCACTTCGTCCTGCGGCATCTGGTTATTCCGTCCGTCAGTACTTTGCATTCGTAAGGTTTGCACCTGACCCTGCTGCTGTTCGTTATTGTTGTTGGTCTTTTTCATATCGGTCATTGCCTTTGTTCCTCCTTCCCCAAGTCAAAGTGGGCTTCGAGTGTATCCGCCAAGTGTTGACCTCTTGCTTCCGCTTCATCCGGCTCGATGCTGCGCGGCAGGCGATCCTTATATTTGAGCAGTTCCAGACGCTGCTTCTCAAATACCGCTTGCACATCAGGTTCGTGTTCCATATCGGTATCACCTCGTTTGTCTATCCCATGCATGCCAGACCAGGTGTCGTGGCTAAGAAAAGCCAATTTTTCCCCTCTATTAGTGTTGCCAGACAGCGACTTCCTATGCTGAAGCGGAGAACTTGTAGATGAACCTTTCCATTTGTGTCCTTGAAATGCCAAAGTTTTCTGGATGAAGGAATTTTGGACCCGCAATGGAAGTACATAAGAGGGTAGGAATGCCAAGAAAGGGTGACAAGTGTGAATCACAAAATTCTGGTGGTGGAAGACGAACTGCCGATTGCTGATATATTGAAGTTTACTTTGGAAAAAGAGGGCTACGAGGTATGTCTTGCCAATGACGGAGAAGAAGCGGTAGAACTGGCCAACGCCGAGAAACCGGACCTGATTTTGCTGGACGTGATGCTGCCCAAGAAAGATGGTTTTCAGATCTGCCAGGAGATCCGTTCCTTTCTGGATGTGCCGATCATCTTCCTGACAGCGCGGGATTCAGAGATTGACAAAGTACTCGGTCTGGAGATAGGGGCGGACGATTATGTCACGAAGCCCTTCTCTTCCAGGGAACTCGTGGCCCGTGTGAAAGCCAACCTGCGCCGGCAATATGCAGAACCCATTGCCTTCACCAAGCCTCGCTATACTATTGGGGAATTGGTGATCGACACCTCCACCTATCAGGTGTACAAGAAAGAAGAACTTGTAGACCTGACCCACAGGGAGTTTGAACTGCTGGCCTACCTGGCCCGTTTCCCGGGGAAAGTGATGACCCGGGAACATTTGCTGCATGAAGTGTGGGGATTTGATTACCTGGGCGATATCCGGACAGTGGATGTGACCATCCGGCGATTGCGGGAAAAAATCGAGACGGACCCCAGCAATCCCGAGTACATTCTAACCCGCCGCGGGGTCGGATATTGTATGAGGAGGTAGATCGCTTGTTCCGAAGCATTCGCGGGAAACTGGTGTTGATCTACTTGCTGTTGATCCTGTTTGCGATGCAATTGATCGGGGTATATTTCATCCGGTCGGTGAACTCCTATTTCCTTGGAAATTTTTCGACAACCATCAACACACAGGCCCGATTCCTGTCTGCACAGCTGCAGCGTTATATGGAGAAAGACATGACTCCGGAGACGATAAAAGATATTGACAACCTGATCACTTCCTTTGCCTCGGAATCGGAGGTCTATGTCCTGAACAAAAACGGAACGATTCTGGCCACTTCCGGTGACAAGTCAACCATTGGTCAAAAACGTTTGCGGACAGAAGTGACCCGGGCTCTGCTGGGCAGCAAGGACGAAGTGATTCGGGAAGATGCGCAATCAGGCCAACGGTACACGTTTCTGGCCATCCCGATCAAGAACGAAACGGAAGTGATCGGAGCCGTCTACATGGTGGCTCCCATGAGCAAAATCTATAAGACCATCAAGGAACTCAACATGATGTTTTACACCGGTCTTCTGATTGCTCTTGTGTTAACCGCCATCCTGGGGGTCGCATTGGCCCGCACCATCACAAACCCTATCGTGGAGATCACGAAGAAAGCAAAAGCGATGGCAAGGGGAGACTTCAATCAGGTGGTGCAGGTACGAAACGATGATGAGATCGGGCAATTGGGGGAGACGTTCAACTACCTGGTGTACCGGTTAAAAGGGGCGCTTGATGAGAACGAACAGGAACGGGAGAAACTGGAGGCGATCCTGACGCACCTGAGTGATGGGGTGATTGCAGTGGATTCCTCCAATCAAATCGTCCTGATCAATCCGGCTGCCAAGCAACTGCTCGGATGCGAGGACGATCCGGTAGGTCTTCCGATTACCCAATTGTTAATGATGGAAGAAGATCCGAATACCCCCCTGCCGCTAATGGCCGGACGGGAGATGCACTTTCGCGGACCCAAAGGAAGCATTCTCCAGGCGTATGCGTCCCCTATCCGGGGAGAGAAAGGAACTACCCGCTTTGTCATTGTGATCCGGGACATCACAGAGAAAGAACGGGAAGAACAGGCACGCCGCGATTTTGTTGCCAATGTGTCCCACGAGATCCGGACACCGCTTACCACCATCAAAAGTTACCTGGAAGCTCTTAACGATGGAGCTGCCGAGGAACCTGTCCTGCGGACAAGGTTCCTGCAGGTGATTCAAAACGAGACGGAGCGAATGGTGCGCATGGTCACCGAATTGTTGCAGCTGTCCCGGCTGGATGCGGGCAAGATGCAGTGGACGTTTCAAAATATCAATCTGGTACAGATCCTTGATGATGTGGCCGACCGGTTTGCGTTTCAATGTCGCCAGCAGGAGATTTCCATGTTTGTGGAGGCACCCTCCACACTTCCCTTGGTGGCGGCAGATCCGGACAAATTGGACCAGGTGCTTGACAACCTGGTGACAAACGCGATCAAACACACACCTGCTCAAGGCATTATCCGGCTGGTCGCAACTGCCAAACAGGAGCTGATCGAAGTAAAGGTAATAGATTCCGGCATTGGAATCCCCGCAAAGGATCTCCCCCGGATCTTTGAGCGTTTCTATCGGGTCGACAAAGCCCGTTCGAGAAAATTGGGCGGTACCGGTTTGGGACTCTCCATTGCCAAACAGATCATAGAGGCTCACGGCGGAAGCATCTGGATCGAAAGTGTGGTCGACAAGGGAACAACTGTTACCTTTACCCTTCCCCGTGTGAAGGAGGGGGCCGCTTAAGATGCACAAACGTATGGAATCTTTCAAAACCGGTTTGCTTGCTTTTCTTGTAACACTGTCAATCGTGTTGTCGGTTGGCCTATGGAACAATACGCCTGTGTTTGAATCCCTTGATCAGGGAGGTTTTCTTCCCAATCCTGCATTTGGCATTGGCAGAAGTGCGGAAGAAATGCTCCTTCCGGTCCGGATTCAGGCTCGTCTTGAGGACAAGACCTACCGGATTGCAGGCCCCTTTACCGATCTCTATGAAAAGGCATGGAACGAACTGCGGATGTCAGCCGTACGGGAAATGGAAGCGGTCGTCTTTCCGGAACCGATGAACCAAGGGATTCGTACGGGCCCGTATCTGGAATTTGAATTCGGGTTTGCCCTGAATGAAGAGCAAGTCTCGCAAATTCTGAAACTGTTGGAAACCAACCGCATCCAGATGAAAGTGACATCCATTACGGTCTATCGGGACACAGCCGGGGTTGGCTATATCGTCTTTATGAACGATTCACAGCCCCTGTTTCGCGGAAAACTGGGGAGCCAGACCCGACTGTTCGACCAACTGGCCCAATGGGGCAGTCTGCCGAAATATGTGGAGCAGCCTGGCAACCCAAAATCGTTTCTTGTCTTAAATGAGAAAACCAAGATTCCGGTGATCAGAGGCGAATGGGCAACACTTCCGGCGGATTCCCTGGGGCGGACCTTCTTTGTCGATCCCACTCTTACCCGGAGAATCCAGGAGCGGGACGGGTCGCTGATTGTCACGGACGGAAACCGGACGGTCCAAATCACCTCCAGGACCATCCGGTACACCAATACGCTGCCCTTTGACAAACAATCGAAAACAGCCAACATGGACAATTCCTTTCAACGGGCGGTAGCGTTCATAAACGAGCACGGTGGCATGCAGGGCGATTATATCGGCCGTCTGCATGCCAGTTGGGGCGAGGACAGCCGGCAATATCTGTTCACCGAGTATCGAAACGGAATACCGGTGCTTCCCCGCGATACGGGAATTCAAGTGGATCTAAAGGGCAATGAGGTCATGGAAATGCAGCGCAACATTCGGTACATCGGGGCGGAAACAAAGGAAGAGACCGTGGAGATCTTGCCTCCTCCCGCTGCAGCAAGGGAAGGTGCCATTGACATCTTCCTGGCATATGCAGTCCAGGAAGAGGGGAGACAGGTCCGGCTGCAACCCGTATGGGTGGTGCAGCACGAGAAGCTTCCGATAAGGCTGCTGGATGCCCGGACCGGCAAGAACTGGCAGGAAAGGGGAGAGTGAGCAGGTGGACTGGAGCCGTGCGAAGACTTATCTCATCTTGACATTTCTGCTTCTGGATCTCGTCCTGGGGTATCAGTACTGGAAAATGAGGACCGAGCAGGCAAGCTATGTTCAGTCCTTTGCCGAACAACTGGCCGAGGTCCGGGACCAACTGGCCTCCCAGAATTGGGAGCTTCGCACCGACCCTCCCAAGCAAACTCCAGAGTTGGGGTTCCTGCAGGTTCGCTATCTTGCGACTCCGGAGAAAGAGTGGGAAAAGCGTATCGGGGAAGTGGACACTCTTCAGTATAAAGGTCCGGGGCGAGTAAGCGTTGGAGTGTCGAGTCTGAATCTGACTGTCCCAATGGAAGAGGAGAAGGGGGGCGACAAATTGCTTTCCCAGCTTGCTGCCAAGATCTGGCCGAAGGAAGTTTACCAATATGACCGGAAAATCCAGGACGGAAAAGGTTCCGGGTCCCTCCTCTATCTTCAGGTCCATAACGGATACCCGTTTTTCTCCGCCCCATTGGAAGTGATTGTACAGAACGGCAAAGTGATGCGCTATCATCAGGTGGCATTGGACGTAACAGGCGAAGGCGGCAGCAAAAAACAGGTGATATCGGCCATTCACGCTCTGCGATCCCTGTCCGAGAAGATGGACAAATCGGAGAAGAGAACCGATAATAGGGTCATACATGAGATCCGTCTGGGATATTACAGCCGGCCGTTCAACGCGGACGAGTGGTACCTGATTCCCATGTGGCGGATTCTCAGCGATCGGGAAGTTTTCTATGTGAATGCTTTTACCGGTGAAGTGGAACTGGCGAGATGAGGCAACAGGAGGACATGGAATGCTGCGGTTTAGTGTGCTTGCAAGCGGAAGTTCAGGGAATGCGGTGTATGTGGAAACGGAGAACACCCGGATCTTGATTGACGCGGGGGTTGCTTGCAAGCAGATTGAAGCGGCCATGAACGAGATCTCGGTATCCTTGTCGGAACTGGATGCGATTCTCATAACTCACGAACACTCGGACCATATTAAAGGGGTGGGCGTGGTCGCACGCAAAGTGGCTGGCGAACGGCGAAAGCAAGGGTATGAACAGTTGGAAGTGCCGATTTATGCCACCGAAGGATCGTGGCAGGATCTGCACGGGCTGTTGAAAGACTATCCGGATCAGCAGCGGAAGGTCATATCCGTGGGGGACAAGCTGGAGTTTGACGATCTGTTGATTGAACCTTTCCCCCTGTCCCACGACGCGAGAGAACCCGTCGGATTCGTCTTCTACCACGGGTCCAACAAACTGACCCTGGCAACCGACCTCGGGTATATGAGCTCCCGTGTGAAAGAGACGATTGCGGATTCGGATGCCTACATACTTGAGAGCAATCACGACATCAACATGCTTCGTGTCGGTCCCTATCCCTGGTATCTGAAAAAGAGGATTCTCAGCGACAAGGGGCACCTGTCCAACGAGGCAGCGGGTGAGGCGTTGATCGACATTATGAGCGGATATACACAGGATGTGCTCCTGGCGCATCTGTCGCAGGAGAACAACTACCCGGATCTGGCGGAAATGACGGTTCAAGGAATCCTGGATGCGGCTTGCAAGCAAGTGCAACTGCACCGCACTCACCCCAATAAGCCGACGGCTCTCTTTGAGATCAAACCCCGATAAGCGCATAGCGGAACTGCGGAACTGGGTCTGACTTGCCTGGCGCAATAGTTGCTCTTAGTGCTGGGGCAGGGTCAGTTTCTCGGAGATGGAGTTTTCCAACTCCGCGTCAAGGACCTGGGCTTTGTGGATGACATCGTGCCGGCTGATGAGCTCTTTTTCCACCAGCAGATCAATGAGCGCCGTCAGAATCAGCGTATTCTTGTAGTCCACCTTTTTCAGATCGGCGATCTGTGCAAGAAAGTCGACCTCAGATGGGAGTCGGCTTTTTTTCATAGGGTTTCACTCCTGTACAAAGGGTTAAGAATAGTATGACCGTCCTTAAGCGGCGAAAAACACCTTGTATGGGAAAAGTCGCCGTTTCTGAACAATTGATGGAAATGGCTTTCGAGTCCTTGAGAAATAAATCGAAAGCCCGGTATAATGATACTGTGCCGTGGTGAATACTACGGCATCAGATTTCCTGATGGGGAGGTTCTGTATGGGATTCTATGACGATTTTGATGCCAAGCCCCGGAAGCGGTCCGGAAGCTGGCTGGCATCTGTTATAATTGCCGCTTTGGTGGGGTCAGGCAGCACCCTGCTGATGGTTCCGGCCATGATCAAAGCGAACGTGATCAAATTGCCGGAAGCCAGCCAAGTGGTTTCTTCCAACGGAAAGCTGCCGTCACAAACGGTGGCCTACAACGTGGAAACGGGTATCGTAAGCGCGGTGAATCGGGTGAAACCGGCGGTAGTAACTGTTGTCAACATCCAGAAAGTAGGAGGGTACTTCAACCGGGGCCTCAAACAGGAAGCGGGCAAAGGATCCGGTGTGATCATCGATAACCAAGGGCACATTGTGACCAACAACCATGTGGTGGATGGCGCCTCCGATGTGGAGATTATCGTCAATGACGAGCATATCAAGGCGAAAGTGTTGGGAACGGATGAACTGACCGACCTGGCGGTTCTGCAGGTTCCCACAGACAAGATCAAAGAGATCAAACCGGTGGAATTGGGCAGTTCGGAAGCGCTGCAAACCGGGGAACCGGCAATTGCCATCGGGAACCCGCTGGGTGAGTTTGAGCAAACCGTAACGGTGGGTGTCATCTCTGCCAAAAAGCGAATGATGGAGATCTACGGCCAGAATGGACGTGTGGTCCATGAACAGCCGGTTCTGCAAACGGACGCAGCCATCAATCCGGGGAACTCCGGCGGTGCGCTGATCAACATTAAAGGGCAGTTGATCGGGATCAACTCCGCCAAGATTGCGGAACGGGGCATTGAAGGGCTCGGATTCGCCATCCCGATCGATGAAGCCAAACCGATTATCGAGCAGTTGATGTCCAAGGGCAAGGTGATTCGCCCGGCACTTGGAGTTGGCGTGGAATGGGATGTCAAAGACATTCCGGAGAACTACAAATCCGGCCTTCCCATTAACTACGGGGTTGTCGTCAGCAATGTCACGCCCGGAAGCCCCGCTGACAAAGCAGGCCTTAAGGCAGGCGACGTGATTTTCAAGATCGACAATACGCAGATTCATACCTTCCTCGACTTACGCAAATATCTATTTTCGAAAAAACCGGGTGACACCGTCCAAGTCACCTTCTACAGAGAGAACAAAGAGAATACGGTTTCGGTAACATTGATGGAACTGAAGTAAAAAGACAGGAAACGGAGCAGGCCCATGTCAGTGACATGGGCCTTAGATTGTTGAATTGCCCCCGTCCCCAACGCGCGTTGGTTTGTAGGGCTTATGTATCGGTTTTTGAATTCAAACGGAAAATCCGTTGGTTTCTTATGCTATCGGACTTTAATGTTGCGCCGTCTTTTGTGCTTCCGAAATGCCCGATCCCATAAGGACTTTGGGCAAGTATGCGCTGTTCTTCGATTCGGTCCAAGGCTCCCTTAAGAGAAGCCATGTCCTGCTTCAGGCTATCAAAGTCTTGCTGGAGAACTTCGATATCCCGCTTGATTTCTGCTGCTGTGACCAGAAGGATTCCCACAGTACCGAGCAATTCCGCAATTCTTTTTTCCTGGTGCATGGGCATCACCTCTTTTGCGGTTCTTGCGTTCAAGTTAAATAAGGTAAACTTCCCCCTAAAGTATACCGCAACACTACAGGTTTGTCGCTTTAAAAAAACCTGTAAGGCTAATGATATAATATCTGGGGTACGGAGGTGCGACCCATGATTACAGCATGCAAGGAACATGTGGAGTTTGCAATTGATGAATTCGTCGATACCTATGAAGAAGCGCCGGAATTGCGATTGATCGAAGAAACAACAGTGTTTGAGGAACCTCGCTCCAAGTGCAAATTCTGTGGGGAACCGGCTGCATATCTGCTTACCCGGGCGGACTTCGACGTATGAACATTACGGTAGTTGCTGTAGGAAAGATGAAAGAAAAGTATTGGGTACAAGCGGCGGCCGAATATGAAAAGCGGCTTGGCGCCTATGCCAAAGTGAAGATGGTGGAGGTGCCGGACGAGCCGACTCCGGACAACGCCTCCCCCGCCCAGGAAGAAGCCATCAAAGCAAAGGAAGCCGCCCGCATCCTGGCCCAGATCAAGGAGCGGGACTATGTCGTGGCCTTGGCGATAGAAGGACAAGTTTTCTCCTCGGAAGCCTGGGCGGAACAAATGGAACGGATCACCGGCCAAGGCTTCAGCTCGTTGGTATTTGTCATCGGCGGGTCCCTGGGGCTGCATTCCTCTGTTTTGCAGAGATCCCACCTAAAGCTGTCCTTCTCCAAGTTCACCTTCCCGCACCAGATGATGCGGGTGATTTTGCTGGAGCAGGTTTATCGGGCGATGAGGATTATTCGCGGGGAACCTTACCACAAGTAACGGCGAATTTTTGACTTTACACGTTTGCCGGGGGCGGAAACTCGCCCCCATGGGGGAGGGTGGGGGTGAGGCCACACTGGGCAAAGATCACTTGGCAGGTGTTTTCATGCGGGCTGTTAAGCCAGCGAAGGCTTGTTACGCTTACGAGCATTTTGCTAAAAGTAGAACGGATCCCACATAAGGGAGTGAGAACTTTGGAGATACAAGAAGCAGTTGAATTATTTAGAGAAAATATTGATGAAAATAACAATACATGGGCACCATTCACCGTTTTATCTTATGTTTACTCAATATTGTGCAGGACATCATGCACTCCTTGTCGAAATCAAAAGGCATGGCCAATACAGTGATCGAGAAATCAGTGATCGAAATCTCAAACTCAATTGAAGAACTGCCGAGTCGTTGTCTCTCGCTAGAACAGAAGATAGCTGAGCTCTCTACCAAAGTGAAATGGTACGAAGTGCAGTTCCGCCTTGCCCAGCACAAGCGGTTCGGAGCCTCAAGCGAGAAACGTCCCTGACCAGCTGTTGATAATTAACGAGGTAGAGATTGCAGTGAACCCTTTAGCTGAGGAACCGACGTTCGAAACAGTGAAAGTCATCCCGTCCGAAGTCGTGAAGGTGGAACAAGTTCCTTATGTTTATAACTGCCGCCCATGTGATTGGGAAAGTATTGAGACGTCGATCATCACGAACCCAATGCTCAAACCGGCGCTGCCGGGCAGATTGACTTCTTCCTCCATGCAAGCAAACATAATGAACCAGACTTACGTTCATACGAATATCATATAATAACAGAACGAGGAAAGGAGGTTAAACGTGAACGCTACGATGATGAAACGGCTGTTTCGCGCAATATCTTCCGGAAATCATGAGGACTTGCGAAAGATTGCATCTCAAATTGTCCAGGATGAAGAAAAGAAGGGTCATTTGTCGCTTGCTAAGGAGCTAAAGACGACTTTGGCCGGTTTTTCGGACACTCAATCGGCAGCTGTGCTTGAATTCAAGCCGAACGTATTAAGTGTACTTCCAAGGAACAAGAAAAATGACTCTCCTCTTGTTACCTATTTGGGACCTGAGCAATTGAAGCATGAGATGATTTTGCCCCCTTCAGTAGAGGAAAGATTTGAACGGATCGAAAAGGAATATGCTGCTCGGGAACGCCTGGCTCTGTATGGACTGAAACCAAGAAGTAAAATATTGCTCTATGGTCCTCCGGGTTGCGGGAAAACATTGGGGGCGCAAAGGCTTGCTTGGAGTAATGGTCTTCCGTTAATGAAAGTTCGTTTCGATGCGATGGTGTCCTCGTTACTTGGTGAGACCGCATCGAATATGCGGGAGATATTTAATTCGGCTGCACAGAGCCCCTGTGTATTGTTTTTCGACGAATGTGACGCGATCGCGAAATCCCGTTCTGCTGGGCAAGAAGTTGGCGAAATAAAACGGGTTGTCAATAGCTTTCTCCAATTCCTGGATGAATATGACGTTCCTGGCTTGCTTGTAGCAGCGACGAATTTAACTAATCAACTGGATCCGGCCGTTTGGCGCAGGTTTGATGATGTTTTTGAGATACCTAAACCAGGAGCTGAGGAGATCAAACAGATAGTTCAAATGACACTGTCGGCATTACAAACCACAGAGTTTGATTGGGATATTATAGTTCAAGAATCCGCCGGATTATCAGCCGCACAGATTGTCCGAGCTGCTCAAGATGCGGCTAAGCGAGTGATACTATCAGCCGATGAGATAATTTCACAAGAAGTGTTGGTTCAATCTATTCGTGAACATAACGGGGTGAGATAAGTTTGTCACAGCAAAATCCATTCCAGCATATCCAGTTAAGACTGATCAAAGACGCTCCGGTGAAAAAACAAAAACCTCGAAATTTTCAGAAAAATACGCAGACCCAGTACTTTCGAGATAATCGAGAAAGTCATGCAATGCATCTAAGTAGAGCAGGATCGGCAGTTTCAGAGGAATGGTTACTCAACAGGCAGCGTAGACAACTAGACAACCTCCCGGAGATGCCGGAAGCGTTGTCTATTTTTTTGCAAATTGATCCACGAGAACTGCCTGTCGAAGATCTGAGGAAATATGGGATTGAAGTCATTGGGGAGTTTGAAGACGGATTTGTAATCGGATCATCCAGTGATTTGACCCTTGTGACTCTTAAAGAGAAAATTGAGAAATTTGCCGCGGGAGCTCAACATCAGGTCGCTGGATTGTGGGATATTGTAACAGGTGTCGCTTGGAGACGTGAGAAAATTCTGTCCGAAGCTCTGCTTCGGGACTGGCCGATCATAAAGGACTATGATCAGATGGTTGTCGAAATTGGTATAGCATGTCTTGGGACAGAAGAAGTGCCTGTACACCCTAAGAATAGAAGAAGCAGCTATAAATCTGAAGTAGCATATAATAGAGCTGTGGAAACTTGGACCAAGAAGCGGAATGAGATCTATGACATGTGGGATGAATTGATGAACCAGCGCTACGATCAATTACTGCGCATTATTCGTTCCTATCAAGGCGAGGTTATATCAGGGCCAGTTCATGAGAACCCTGAATTACTATCCAGCATGCCCGATAGCTTTACAGTGAAAGTAAGAATATCAGGAAAAGGGTTCAAAGATATAGTTGAGAATCATCCCTATGTCTTTGATATTAGCGAGGTTGACGGAATTGAAAAGCATGAACCGGTTGAGATTGATCAAGATGAGACGATCAATGAAGGATTGATCTTTAACAGTCCTAGTGAAGATGCTCCGGCAGTTTGTATCATTGACAGTGGAATTCAAGAAAGACATATCTATTTGAAAGAAGCTATCGATCAAACGGTCTCAAGAAGTTGGATTAACTCGCCTACAGATGTTGCAGATCATTATCCCGGCGGACACGGAACGAGAGTTGCGGGTGCGGTTTTATACCCTCGCGACATTCCGAGATCTGGACAAGTCCACCATAATATCTGGATTCAGAATGCCAGAGTTCTTGATAACAATAATGGAATGCCGAGCTCATTATTTCAGCCAATTTTGATGCGTCAAATTGTCGAATATTTTCATTCCTCACCGAGGAGAACCAAGATATTCAACCATTCGATTAATAGCACAAACCCTTGCCGAGTAGTACACATGAGTGCTTGGGCGGCGGCTATTGATCAGTTGAGTTGGGAGAAGGACGTATTATTTGTCATTTCCGCCGGGAATCTACCTTTATACAGCCGAGGAAGACCGGTTATTAGATTGGCGATTGCCGATCACATGAACAGTGGTAGGAATTATCCTGATTATTTATTGGAGCCATCATCCCGGATTGCCAATCCGGCTCAGAGTTTGCAAGCAATCACAGTAGGTTCTATTGGACTGGCTGATATAACAAGTCCTTATTACAGTTTTTCCAAAACATCCGAACCTTCCGCATATTCTTGTACGGGACCTGGAATATTTCAGACCATTAAGCCTGAAGTCGTAGAATATGGGGGATGCGTTGCACATGATGGCGGTACACCGAGACGTATTCTGAACCGTCCCGAACTCAGTCCGCAGTTAATTCGATCCAATCTGTACGGGGGTAGTGCAGTTGGAAGAGATCAGGTTGGTACTTCTTTTGCCGCTCCCAAAGTCTCTCATATTCTTGCCGGAATTCAAAGAGTGTTTCCAGACGAATCCACCTTGCTTTATCGGGCATTATTAATACAGTCCGCAAGGTGGCCAGACTGGACAAGTCGTTGGCCTGATCCGACTTCTGTTCTGCGACATATTGGATATGGAGTTCCAGATTTGAAGAGAGCGACTGAAAATAATCCATATCGAATTACGTTGATTACGCAAGGTGAAGTACGGATTAGCGGCAAGCAAGTTCATATATACGAGGTTAGAATCCCGGAGGAATTACGTAGACTTGGAGACGCGTTTGATATTCGCATTGATATCACGCTTTCTTATAAGGCGCAACCACGCCGTACTCGCAGAAATCGGCAAAGATATTTGTCAACATGGCTGGAATGGCAAACAAGCGAACGGTATGAATCGATGGAAAGTTTTGTATCGAAAATGATTGAGTTGGCGTCCGGTGATGAGTATATTGATGAGGTAGTTGACGAGAGTCGAGAATCAATAAAATGGATGATCCATAAGCGTAGTGATTGGGGCAGGATTAAGGGATTTAGGAGGGATGACAACACCGTTCAGAAGGATTGGGCTTATTTGAAGTCTTATGAATGGCGTGAAGCATTCTACATCGCGGTAATCGGTCACCTTGGCTGGAATCGAGACATGAATGCCACTGTTCCGTATGCCTTGGCTGTTTCGTTCGAAGCAATCAATGAGGATGTTGAAATTTATCAGCCGATTGCAATTGAGAACGAGATAAATATAAAAGTGGAGATATAATCTTTTCGGTTCTTAGGAACCAAGCAACTTCTCCTAACAATCTAAGCATCAGGTTGACTAAATGTGAATTTACTCCGCAGCGCTGTTGGAACCCCTTTCCATGAATTAGGGCACCTCTTCTTTAGGGTGCCCTAAAATTTCGCCTTAGCAATGATACGGAGAACCGTATCACAAGTAACGGCAAGTTATGACACCGCGATTTTGTTGCTGCATGCTTCAGCAGCTTTTTTTATGAAATTATATATCTTGGCGGGCAAGATTCCAATATTTGTAACAGCCTATTTCAGGGGGGACGGGAACAAATCGGACTTGTGATGACAACTTTTATTCTAGCGGCGGTAATCTATCGACCTTTAGCGGGGAAATGACCTGTTTATTACGGTTTGCATCATCGAAAATTATGACTGATGAAACCCAGCCCGGTTGTTGAAGAGAAAGGTATTTTGATAGACTCATCTAGAGGTGCTGAGAATGAACGGGATGATTGGAATCCTATGTTTAATCTGGGGGTTTAATTGGGTCATTATGAAGCTGGCGAATACGGTTTTTCCCCCGGTGTTGTTTGCAGGGTACAGGTTCGGGCTTGGTGCGGCGGTGCTGCTGGCCTTTTGTGTGCATAAAAGGATTGCTCTTCCGGGTAAAAAGGATTTGAAATGGGTGATCGTCTGCGGTCTCCTGCAGACCACCTACTTTAATATTGCAATACAACTGTCCTTAAATGAAATCAGCGCCGGATTAACATCTGTTCTCACTTACAGCATGCCGCTGTGGCTTACGGTCATGGCGCATTTTTTGATCCCGGGGGAGCGGTTAACAACACAGAAAGCGATCGGAGTGATAGCGGGTACAGTAGGGTTATTTTTTACCCTGGATGCGCATTTGGGAGGAGGACTGGGTGCCTTTTTCCTTGCTTTATCATCGGGAGTTTCATGGGCAGTATCCAATATCATAATCAAGCGGAAGCTGGTTCATTGCGATAATCTGCAGTTTACAACATGGCAGATGGTGGTAGGGGCTATAGGACTCTTCCTGTATTCGTTTTTCTTTGAGCATGCCGAAAGCCACTGGGGAACCTTGCCCATTCTCTATATTCTGTTTTCTGGAGTTGTCGGGTCGGCGTTTGCTTTTGTTCTTTGGTTTCGTATCTTATCCGGATCAGAAGCAAGCAAAGCATCGATCTCGCTGCTGATGGTTCCCGTAGTTGGAGTCTTATCAGGGTATGTTGTTCTGAACGAAACTCTTAAACCCGCGACAATTAGCGGGATCGCCTGTGTCCTTGCTGGAGTTTGGCTTGTAAATTACAGAAAAACGGGACGTGTATTGGAAAAAACCGAATAGTGCCTAAAACTTGCTTTTGACCCTTGCGAAGTGTAAAAAGTGGCAAAAGGGACAGGACAACTTTATATACTGACTCCTGTGATTCTACTGGGCATCGGTAGGGACAAAGAATATGAGCCCGGTTCCTTTTTATTGGGATCGGGCTTTTTGCTGTTGTTTTACTAATGGAGACAATATTTTCTGAAGTGAGATGCGTTACTGCCCAATTATCATTAAAACTTATGCAATGTATAAGTGATTCTGATTGCTTCGTTTCCCCTGCTGTGATAGTGTAGAGTGAGATAAATAACAAATTAATTGAATCAGATTACTCGGAATAATTTTATGCTATGTGGGGTGGATATTGGTGGTACTTCAGGTGACAAACAGTCCTTTCAATCAGGAGCAAGTGGAGCTCCTCAATCGCTTGCTGCCCACGCTTACGGAGGTGCAGAAGGTCTGGTTGAGCGGTTATCTTACGGCTCTTCACAAAGCGGAAACACCGATGGCCGCATCACCGCAGACTGCTTTGGCAGTGAATGCGCCAGTCATTTCCAAAGAGGTGACGGTGCTCTTCGGATCCCAAACCGGGAACAGCCAAAAATTGGCAAATAAGCTGTCCGGAAGGCTTCAAGAACAGGGTTTCCAGGTAACGCTCTCCTCGATGAACGACTTCAAGCCGAATACGTTGAAAAAGGTTCAAAATCTGCTTATTGTGGTAAGCACACATGGGGAAGGTGAACCGCCGGACAACGCTTTATCTTTCTATGAATTTCTGCATAGCAAGAGAGCGCCTCAATTAGAGGGCCTGCGGTTTTCCGTACTGGCTTTGGGAGACACGTCTTATGAGTTTTTCTGCCAAACCGGAAAGGATTTCGACAAGCGTCTTGAAGAACTCGGTGGCAAGCGTCTTACTCCGCGCGTTGATTGCGACGTGGATTACGACGAGCCTGCCGCAGAGTGGATGAATAATGTCCTGTCCTCTCTAAGTGAGGCGTCGGCGGCCCAGGCCACTACAAGCGTCGGCGGTGTAACGATCGAGAGAGGGACGCAAACCGAATATTCACGATCGAATCCGTTCCAGGCCGTGGTTCTTGAGAATTTGAACCTGAACGGACGCGGGTCGGACCGGGAAACTCGTCATCTGGAGCTCTCCCTCGAGGGATCCAATCTCCAATATGAACCGGGCGACTGCTTGGGGATCTATCCAAAGAATCATCCTCGCCTTGTCGATGAGCTGATCGAAGCGATGGGCTGGAAACCGGAAGAACTTGTTCCAATTAATAAGAACGGAGAAGAGCGCCCATTAAGAGAGGCGTTGTCCAGCCATTATGAAATCACGGTTCTGACAAAGCCGCTCATAGAGCAAGCGTCGAAGCTTTCTTCGGGCAACGGGCTGCAGGAGCTGCTTGCGGCAGGACGAGAGCAAGAGCTTAGAGAGTATATCAGAGATCGAGATTTGTTGGATTTGGTGCAGGATTACAGCCTTAAAGGAGTGTCTGCCAAAGAGTTCGTATCGATTCTCAGGAAGCTGCCGGCTCGACTTTATTCGATCTCCAGCAGTCCGAAGGCGTACCCGGACGAGGTGCATCTCACAATTCGAAAGGTACAATACAAGGCTCATGGACGATATCGGTACGGCGTGTGTTCGAGCTATATCGCGGATCGTCTGGAAGCGGGCGATACGTTACCGGTATTTGTACACCACAACCCTAATTTTAAGCTTCCGCAGAACCCGGATACACCGATTATCATGATCGGGCCAGGCACAGGCGTCGCTCCTTTCCGGGCCTTCCTGGGGGAACGGGAGGAGATTGGGGCGAAAGGCAAGACTTGGTTGTTCTTCGGCGATCAGCATTTCTCCACAGACTTCCTGTATCAGGTCGACTGGCAGCGTTGGCTCAAAGAGGGCGTACTGACACGCATGGATGTCGCGTTCTCCCGCGATACGGATCAAAAGGTATACGTTCAGCACCGGATGCTTGAGAAGAGCAAGGAACTGTATCAATGGTTGCAGGAAGGGGCTTGCGTATACGTATGCGGAGACGAGAAGAAGATGGCGCATGACGTTCATGCCGCCCTGGCCACGATACTCGAACAACAGGGCGGACTTGGCTCAGAGGAAGCTATAGAGTATCTAAAACGTATGCAACAGGAAAAACGTTATCAGCGAGATGTCTACTGAGTGGTAGGCAAAAGACAGCGAGAGGAGATAGTAGCATGTCAGAAAATAATTTGCTTTCGCCAAACAGTGCGCCTCACAGCGATGTAGAGGAGATCAAGCGCCGAAGCAATTACCTGCGGGGAAACCTGGCAGAGTCGCTGGAAGACAGGATTACCGGGTCCATCCCTGAGGACGATAATCGATTGATGAAATTTCACGGAAGCTACATGCAGGATGATCGGGATCTTCGCAACGAACGGAATAAACAGAAGCTGGAGCCGGCCTATCAATTCATGGTGCGCGTGCGGGCGGCCGGCGGGATCGTCACGCCGGAGCAATGGTTGGTGATGGACCGTATCGCCCGGCAATATGCCAACGGAACGATTCGTCTGACGACCCGACAGTCTTTCCAGCTGCACGGCGTGATTAAGTGGAATATGAAGAATACGATCAGGCAAATCAACGATGCTTTATTAAGCACGCTTGCCGCTTGCGGGGACGTGAACCGCAACGTTATGTGCAACCCGAATCCGTACCAGTCGGAAATCCACGAACAGGTTTACGAATGGGCCAAGAAAGTAAGCAATCATCTCGATCCGCGGACCAGAGCCTATCATGAAATTTGGCTTGACGAAGAGAAGGTTGTAGACAGTCTGGAAGGGATAGAGCAAGAACCGATCTACGGGCCTGTCTATTTGCCGCGCAAGTTTAAGATCGGCATCGCTGTACCGCCTTCCAACGACGTAGACGTCTTTTCTCAGGATCTGGGCTTCATTGCCATTTATGAAGAAGGGCGGCTGCTGGGGTTCAACGTTGCGGTCGGCGGCGGAATGGGAATGACGCACGGCGATCCGAAGACGTATCCGCAGCTGGCGCGGGTGATCGGTTTCATCTCGCCGGAACAAATTGTCGACGTGGCCGAGAAAACGGTCACGATCCAAAGAGATTACGGAGATCGCTCGGTGCGGAAGCACGCTCGGTTCAAATACACAATCGACGACCGCGGCATCGAATGGTTCATCAATGAGCTTCAACAGCGACTGGGGTGGAAGCTGGAGGAAGCGCGCCCTTACCATTTCGATCACAATGGTGACCGCTATGGTTGGGTGAAAGGAAGCAACGGCAAATGGCATTTCACCCTTTTCATTCAGAACGGCAGGGTGAAAGACGAGGACAACTACCTCTTGATGTCCGGTATACGGGAAATCGCCAAGGTGCATACAGGGGATTTCCGCCTGACGCCGAATCAGAACCTCATCATCGGGAATGTGACCAGTCAAAAGAAGAAAAAAATCGAGGAAATCATCAACGCGTACGGGCTCACCGATGGTACTCCATATTCCGCGTTGCGGAGAAACTCTATGGCCTGTGTGGCCTTGCCGACTTGCGGCTTGGCGATGGCTGAGTCGGAGCGCTATTTGCCTACGCTGCTGGAGAAGATCGAGTTGATCTTGGATGAGGCGGGTTTGCGCGATGAGGAGATCGTCATTCGCATGACCGGCTGTCCGAACGGATGCGCTCGACCTGCACTGGCGGAAATTGCGTTTATCGGCAAGGCTCCAGGCAAATACAACATGTATTTGGGCGGAGGTTTCTCCGGAAATCGATTGAATAAGCTGTACCGTGAAAATATCGGCGAGACAGAAATCCTGGAGGAACTGCGGCCGATCTTGAATCGGTATGCGAAGGAACGTGAGGAAGGCGAGCATTTCGGGGATTTCGTCATCCGCGCGGGGTATGTGAAAGAAGTTCGTTCGGGACTCGATTTTCATGAGTAGCGCGACATTGATATGGCAAAGAAGGGGCCGACCGGTATACACTGGTTGGCCTTCCTCTACCACTCGTGTTCAAATGTCATTGTAGTCGTCATGGGCATCGAAAATGCTTTCCGATCCTACGAGTCTGACAAATACGGAAGATGGATAAATAGGTATGGTAAGCCGAAATATAAGTCCAAAAGAATTGGAATATTTGATTCATTGCCCCCATACATACATCAAAAGTCGGTTGATCACCACAGTCAGCCCGAAGATTGCTGCCATCGCTGGATGGCCGGAAGTGTACAGCGCGGCAGTTGCTAAACCGAAAATGGTTAACTCTAGGATCAGGTGTAATAGCCCGGATACAGGCATAGGCGCGCCGGGAGATCCGAACATTCCCCAAACCAGTGCAGCCAGAAGAGGAGCTCCGATCCCTATACCGATCTTTACGATCATTCCTCTTCCGATTTTGAACCCCCAGTAACCAAACGCGACTAGGGCAAACAATTCCAGAAGGAACCGTAAAACCAGGTTCGAGTATTGTATCAGCATACGAATCAATCCTTTTTCAAGAGATAGGATCAGGGAAGGAGAAGTAAGATTTGACAACGGTCGAAGATAAAGATATCATTTAATTGAACACTGGTCAATAGGGTTGCAAAGAGGGGTTGAGAATGTCTCCAAGAAAAGCAGTAGAGCAGGAACTTACACGCGAAATGATTATGGACACGGCACGAAAGTTGTTCTTGGAGAACGGGTATCAGCATGTATCCATGCGCCAGATTTCAAAGGAATTGGGCTATAGTCACGGAGCGATCTATTATCACTTTAAGAACAAGGCCGATTTGTTCTATGCCCTGGTTAGGCAAGACTTCATTCTACTTGACGAGGCTCTTGAACAGATTCTGAACAAACCATTAGATCCACACAGTAAACTCAGGGAGGTGCTGTTGGGATTTATCAAGTTTGGCCTGACGAAACAAAGTCATTATGAAATCATGTTTCTGATCAAAGATGAAGAAGTGAGAACCTATGTGCAACAAGAGCCGAATCTAATCTATGAAAAATTCGCCAAGGCAGTCTACGCACTCTGCAATCAGCAAGTAACCCTGACAGAGATTTGGTCGGTCTTTCTCTCCCTGCATGGACTTGTGTCGCATTATTGCAGAAGCGGCCAAACATTTGAGGACGTTCGAACACTGGCAGAATCACATGTGGACTTTATTTTGCGATCCTTAGTAAGG
Source organism: Effusibacillus lacus (assembly GCF_002335525.1). Lineage (NCBI taxonomy): Bacteria > Bacillati > Bacillota > Bacilli > Caryophanales > Alicyclobacillaceae > Effusibacillus > Effusibacillus lacus. Next base: position 58,036 of record NZ_BDUF01000014.1, on the reverse strand, counting down.
AAGTAATTTTTTTAGGCGTTTATTGAACAGTGGTTAATTTAAAGGAGGAAGACCAATGAACAAAGCGTTAGTTTTAGGGGCATCCGGCGGAATGGGATATTCAATTGTAAAGGAGTTGGCTCAAAGAGGAATTGATGTAGTTGCATTTGCCCGCGGAAAAGAAAAGCTCGCCAAGCTTTTTGCGAATGAGAAGAAGGTCATGATTAGTCCCGGAGATGCATTCAGTTTGGAGAGTTTGAAAGAAGCGGCAGCGGATGTGGACGTCATCTTCCATGCGATGAACATTCCCTATCCGGAATGGGAGAAGAAATTGCCTGTGTTAATGGGCAATATCTTGGAATCGGCAAGACACGCTAATGCAAAGCTTGTTTTGGTGGACAACATATACGCCTATGGAAGAAGCACTGGTGCTTTGGTTACGGAGAAATCCCCTAAAAACCCCCATACAAAAAAGGGGAAAATCCGTTTGCAACTGGAGACTATGGCCAAGCAATCAAATCTGCCTGTCCTTATTGCGCACTTTCCCGATTTTTACGGACCCAATGCGGATAATACCTTACTGAACTATACTTTCGAGAGAGTAATAAAAAACAAAAAATCCATGTTTGTGGGGGATCGCAAGATACCCAGAGAGTACATATTTACGCCTGATGGAGCAAAAGCCTTGGTAGAATTGGCGCTCATGGATTCGGCATACGGACAGAACTGGAACATACCCGGCAGCGGTGTAATTACAGGGGATGAAATCGTAGCGATCTTGCGGGAACATACGGGGTACAACAAAAATGTGGGAACGGTCACAAAGGGTATGGTACAGTTCATGGGGCTGTTTAATAAGATGATGCGGGAAGTCGTTGAAATGGTGTATTTGACGGAAGAGCCTGTCGTTCTGGACGGCGGGAAGCTTGAACAGGAAATTAAGAGTATACCGAGAACCCCTTATAAAGAAGGCATAAAACAAACAATTGAGCATATGCTTTACAATCTTGACCAATCCGATTCTGTTCCTCAACGAGAAATGTGAAGCAGTTGCCATCAAGCACAACTGGAAGGTTCTAAAATGGAACGTAAAAAGAAAGTTGCAATTATTGGCCTAATATGTAGCGGGGAACTTTTATTAGACGCAAATTGGACGAAATTGACGAAGGGCTAAACGACAGACCATAAGTAAAAAGGCGTGTAAAAACCATATTGTTGGTAATAATATCAAACTAAACACTAGGGATTTTGGATATGTAATTATTCAGCCGCCAGGGAAGGTCACCCAATCATCCTGGCGGCATTTTTTGTGTCGTTACGAATTAGCTTTCCTTGATATACGTATCAGGTGAAAGACCTCTTAGAAAACGACTCATCTCGCCAACAGAATAGACATGCAGCTCATGCATTGCCCGGGTGCAGGCAGTGTAGAAAATCTTCCGTTCACTCTCTCTTCCGTACTGTGTTTGAGATGCGTTGTAGATAATCACTGCGTCAAATTCCACGCCTTTGGCGAGATAGGAGGGTATAATCAGTATGCCGGGTTCAAAGGAGATCGTTTCTTTCGTGATCAGGCGAAGCGGCATCTCTCCCTGCAGCGCTTCGTAAGCTTCCTGGCACTCAGAGGCGGTTTTGGCAATTACCGCTATCGTGCTATGGCCTTCGCTTTGTAGAGACCGGATGCGTTCTTTGATCTTGGCGGCAAGTTCTGTCGTGTCTGCTGCTTGTGTCACGGTCGGGTACCTGCCACCCCGGTTAAATGGCTCGATTCTGTCTCCTCCCTCGATTATCCCGCGTGTAAATTCAACGATCTGCCGCGTAGAACGGTAGCTTCGCGTCAGAACAATTTTCTCCGTCTGTATATCCCCGTAGATTGAGGAGAGTTGTTCAAAGTCGGAGTTAACGGCATGGGCGAATATGGCCTGGTTCAGGTCGCCGAGTATTGTCATTTTGCTGTGTGGAAACAGCCGTTTTAGGAAGGCGAATTGAAAAGGGGAATAATCCTGGGCCTCATCAATAAAGACATGTCTTACAGATGTGTGGGTCCGGAATCCTTCGATCCGCTCCTTCAGGTACAAGTACGGCGTTGCATCTTCATAGGCCAGTTCGGAGCGATCCAATCGTTCCAACGTCTGCTCACAGATGTTCAACCATTCCGCAGGCAATAGATCTTTGATGTGAGGGATGAAGTGAAGATTCGGAAGGGTGAACAATTGCCGATAGATGGCAGGCATATTGATAAACCGAAGCCGTTTCACAGTCTCCCGCAGTGGTTTGAAGTGCCGGTTCACAATCATTTCGGAGAGCAGCTTTTGTTCAAGAGCAAAGTCGTTGAAAGTATCTCCGCTGAATCGTTTTCTTCTTCTCAGTTCCTGATAAACCCTCTGGAAGTCTTCTTGATCAAGGAGCTGGATTTCGTCTTCCACCCACGGTTTCTTTCGCTCCAAGCGCGCTTTCTCTTCCAACTCCGCAAGCAACCATTTGGCCAGCAGTTCCACTCGGTTGGGAATTCGCAGGGAAGCATCAAGGGAGTAGAACTGTTCTGCGATGCGTTGGGCGGAAATGAGCACCTCCCCTTTAAACTGCACATCAAGGAAACTAATGCCTTCCCGTCCAAGGTTTTCAATGTAAAGATCCATTACCTGCAAAAAATCAGTGGAACCCTTAAACCGTATGCCTTCCAGGCGTGCTGCATAACCTGGTTCGTGCAAAGCGGTGAGCACATATTCCAACTGGGTGAAGGGAGTTTCGAGCCGGAATGTTTTGGCAAGCCGCTGCTCCAGATATTCGTAAAACGTCGTCTGTTGCATGTTCTCCTCGCCCAACTCAGGGAGGACGGTGGAGACATAGCTGTTAAACATCGGGTTGGGAGATATCAGCACAATCTGATCCGCTTGCAGCGTTTCCCGGTAGCGGTACAACAAATAGGCGACACGTTGCAGGGCGGCCGAAGTTTTGCCGCTGCCAGCCGCTCCTTGCACGATAAGCAGGCGGCTTCGTTCGTTTCGGATGATGCGGTTCTGTTCCTTTTGAATGGTGGCGACAATATTCCTCATTTGTGTACTGGAATGTTTGCCGAGCACTTCTTTAAGAAGTTCGTCGCCAATCGTAACACCTGTGTCAAACATGCTGCGGATGTATCCGTCGCGGATCATATATTGTCTTTTCAATTCCAGTGTACCGGTGATGGTGCCGCCGGGGGTTTCGTATTCCGCCGGTCCGGGCGGGTAGTCATAATACAGACTGGCCACTGGCGCACGCCAATCATAGATCAGAAAGTGCTCTTCGTTTTCATCGAGCAGGGAAGCGATACCAAGGTAGATTTTCTCGGATTCCTTCTCACCGTTTTCCTTGAAGTCAATTCGACCGAAATACGGGGAATGTTTGAGCCGGAACAGTGTTTTCAACTGGTTCTCGGCATGTCGATGGCTGCGTTCCCGCTCTGATAAAACTTCCGCCTGTTGTTTGATGCTTGCGTACGTTTCCGCCGCTTCATGTGCATCGTCAAAATTGACGGTAACATCCTCCCAGAAGTTTTTGCGGATCTTCGCGATATCCGCTTTCATACTGCCGACATGTTGTTGCAGGGAGGCGATCTGCTTATCAATTTCGTCTACCATTCGGTCGACCCGCTGTTGCTCTTCCTGCCAATCATGCTCAACTGTACCCATGGAACCACTCCTTTTCCTTATCATTTGGTTATGTTCAAAGGGATTGACTTGGCCGGATTTATGTGGTAATATTAATTTGGGATAAACTTTGTATTTATCCGTATTGTTGTTAGACCATTATTTATCGTATCATAAGATTTGATCTGATACAAGATAACGTGAACCTACCTGATCATCTTATTGATGCCATCAATATGCTGGACAAATTTAATGACGATAAAGAGAAGGATTCGGAAGATTTCATATACACGAAATAGCCAGCGAGACCTTTCCTCAAAATAGGAAAAGGTCTTTTTGTTTGGGAGAACTTGAAACATTTTATGGTGTGTTCCGTAATAGAAAATAGAGGAGAGGAGGCGTACCCATGATTAAGGACTTGTTAAAGAAACTGTTCTATTCGGCCCTGGGGTCAAGAAGACACCACAGAAAGCACTATCGCAGCCATTTCAGCAGCGACCATTATCATAAGCATCACCAGCATTCCCACTTTCACCACAACAAATATGGAAGCTCGTATTACAAGGGGAAACATTCTTCCAGCTTTAGCATTTTCAGCAGTTAAGCCGAAAAAAGAGCTATAAGCTGCAAATGGCGGATTGTACGTCTTCCGCCACTTCCCGGACATGGCTGTAAGGCTGCTCCGCCAACAGTAATCGGCGGAGCAGTCTGCTTGTCAGCGGGTGAAGGGATAGCTCCTCCTCCCAGCTATGTTCCGTATCGGACTCGGGAGCTGCATCTTCAGGGTACGTACTGTAAAGCAGAAACAGCAGCAGGTGTCCAATTGAGTAAAAATCACTTGTTACGTGAAGCTTTCTGCGAATTCTCTTGAGCGAGGGGTCATCTGCCTCCACGTCATCCGCTTCGCCATCTTCCGTTTGGGCATCTTTCAAGTCCCTTGCAAGGCCAAAGTCGATCAATTTGACTGCATCTCCCTTAAGAATCACGTTGGCGATGCTGATATCCCTGTGAACGAAGCCAACGGAATGGATATACTCCACTGTGGGAAGCAGGTTTGCCACAAGGGCAAGCGCTTCTTTTTCGGGGAAGGCGGCATGATCTTGAAACAGAAGGTGTTCCAGGCTCTTCCCTTCGAAGTACTCCATGGTATAACACAGAAATCTTCGGTAGCTGAAACACTCGTACAGCTTCGGTATGGCAGGATGCTGCAGTCGCTGCAAGATGCCGGTTTCCCGGGTATATATGGTTTCAGCCTTGCGGCGTCCGCCTCTCTGCGGACTCACCCGCTTTAGTACACAGGGGAGGCCGGTTTGGAGATCGTCGCACAGATAAGTGACTCCGTAACTGCCCATGCCGAGCTTTCGTAAAATTTTGTACCTGCCCCGAACTACCAAGCCTTCCCGGAACCAAAGATTGTCCCGCAAGCGTGTCCAGGATCCTTTCAGGAATCTTATCAATAGGATGGCCGCCTTTTTGATTGAATTTGAGGAAACATCGTTCCTGACTTCTCTTTCTATGGTACTTCAGCAGTACGGATCTGAACAATTGCAAAACGCTTAACATACCGATAACAAACGTGTAACAAAAATAACGATGTTGACGCCGTTCTGACAGTGATCGAACGAAGTTTCCAACAAAAAGGCGTTTCCCCTCTGTTTGAATTGAAGTAAAATAATAAAGTTTACGAGTTCTAGTCGGAGGGGTGTATAGAAGTGAAACGAATTGCCAGAGACACCATAGAATTGTTAGCCCCGGCCGGGAATTGGGACTGTTTGCGCGCGGCTGTTGCCAACGGGGCCGATGCCGTATTCTTCGGAGTGGACAAATATAACGCCCGTGTCCGGGCTGAGAACTTCCGAGTGGAAGAACTGCCTGACATTATGGCGTATTTGCATAAGTACAACGTCAGAGGATACGTGACCTTCAATATCCTGATCTTTGAAAACGAACTGGAAGAAGCCCGGCAACTGGTGGAGGCTTGTATCGATGCGGGTGTGGATGCCCTGATTGTTCAGGATGCGGGGCTCCTGCAGATGATCCGGGAGATTTCCCCGGATTTCCCCATCCACATTTCGACCCAGATGACAGTAACCTCCCCGGAAGCGGTGGAGTTCCTGCAGCCCTATGATGTGGAAGTTGTCGTGCTCGGAAGGGAGAACAATCTCAAACAGATCAAAACCATCGCCGACCATACGGAAACACCCCTGGAAGTGTTTGTTCACGGGGCGCTGTGCGTATCCTATTCAGGACAATGCCTGACCTCGGAGATGTGGGGAGGACGTTCAGCGAATCGCGGTGAGTGTGCTCAAGCCTGTCGTCTGCCCTATGATCTGATTGTGGATGGCAAGAAGAAGGAAATGGCCAACATTTCCTATCTGCTGTCCCCGAAAGACCTGGCGGCATTGGACCTGGTGGGGGAGCTGATCGAAGCGGGGGTTTCTTCGTTCAAGATCGAAGGGCGCCTGAAGTCCCCGGAATATGTAGCGAATGTGGTCAGCAAATATCGGAAAGCGATTGACGAGTACCTGGCCGGCAGAGACTATATCCCAAGCAAGGAAGAGATACGGGAACTGCAGCAGAGCTTCAGCCGCGGATTCACCCACGGTTTCCTGAAGGGAACCAATAACAAGCAGCTGCTGGACGGCACTTTCCCGAAAAGTCGGGGCGTATACCTCGGCACAGTTTTAAAGGTGCTGAAGGACGGAGTCCTGTGTCAACTGGAAGCGCCGGTAAAGCGCGGGGACGGGATCGTATTCGATGCGGGGCGTCCGGAAGAGAAGGAAGAAGGCGGACGTGTCTATGACCTGCGAAAAAAAGGAGTCAAGGTGGAAGGTGAAGTTCAGGGCGGGTTCATCGAAATCGTGCCCGGACGACGGGATGTGGATCTGACGAAAGTCCGTGTGGGAGACCGCATTTGGAAGACCAGCGACCCGGAATTGGAGCGCCGTTTGCGTTTGACGTTTGAAACGGAGCAGGCATACCGCTTGTTCCCGATTGCAGTGGCTGTCAGCGGAAAAATGGGAGAGCCGCTTGTATCAACCTGGTACGATCTTGCAACCGGTCATTCTGTGACCGTACAATCCCGGGACTTGTTGGAAGCAGCGGTGAAGCGACCGTTAACGTTGGAATACTTGACGGAGCAGCTGGGGCGTCTGGGGGGTACGATCTTCGAGCTGGCCGAGGTTCGGTCGGAACTGGACGGAAACGTGATCCTGCCGGTGAAAGAGTTGAATCGGATGCGGCGTATTGCGGTGGATCAGCTGCTGGCTTTGCGTCAGGCACCGCCTCGTTATCAAAAGCACCAGGTGGAAGTGAAGGCGGCGAAGAAAGAGAGACAGGATCAGCGGCAAGCACCCGCCCAGCTGATTGCCCTGTGCCGCTCCATGGATCAGATTCATGCTGCGTGCGAAACGGATGCAGATTACATCTATGCAGATTTTGAATTTACCACCGATTATCCGTACGCGGTACAAGTGGCACGGGAATACGGAAAACCGATTGCGCTGGCGACTCCCCGCATTCATATGCCGGGTGAGAACGGCATTCTGAAAGGGATATTGCAATCGGAACCGGATGCGGTGCTTGTACGAAGCCTTGGGGCACTCCAATACTATACGCAGCAGGAACTTCCAAGACTGCTGGTGGGCGATTTTTCCCTGAATATAGCGAATCATAAAGCGGTAGAGTTGTTCCTGGCCCGGGGACTTGATCGGGTAACACCTTCTTATGACCTGAACATCCAGCAAATGATGGATTTGTTGGAAGTCTCTCCGACTGAGAAGGTGGAGATCGTTATCCACCAACATCTCCCCATGTTCCATACCGAACACTGTGTGTTCTGCACCTTCTTGAGTGAGGGGACCGACTTTACCAACTGTGGACGCCCGTGTGAGAGCCATCGGGTTTCCCTGCAGGACCGCATTGGGATGCTTCATCCGGTCCGGGTGGACATTGGTTGCCGCAATACCGTTTATAATGCAATTGAACAATCGGGTGCCGAGTATCTGTCTGACTTCCTGAAAGCGGGAATACGCTCGTTCCGCGTTGAGTTTCTGGAAGAGGACGGGGAGCAGGTCCGGGAAGTGCTGCGGTTGTACCGGGAGGTTCTTCAAGGTCAACGCAGCGGCACCAGCGTGTGGAAGACCCTGAAAGCGACCAATCAGCTGGGGGTCACACGGGGGCAACTTTTGAAAAAGTAAGAAATGATTCTCTTACGCGGGATTTGGAGAGTTCCAGGGGGTAGGAAGACCCCCTGGCCTTCTTAAGGATATTACCGTAATTTATCCAGCAAATTATAATAATAGAATGTTTTGGATCTTTGCTTGTTATTGGAGAAAATCAAACGATTCTCTTCAAGTGTTGCCAGATATCTTCTGCAAGTGGCATCGGATAAACCTGTGGCTATCGTCATGGTCTTTACGGTGAAAACAGGACGCTGGAACATGGCATCGACTAATGTTTTTATGCTGCTGCTGTTAACCAGTCGTTGCGCAATAGCCAGATCATGTTCGTATAAATTGTTAAACTCTTCAATGAGCTTGATGTTTTTTCTGGCTTGGATATCCACTGATTCGAGAAAGAATTTTATCCACTGGTTCCAGTCACTTTTATATCGGGTGTCATTCAAATAACGGTAGTATTTATGTTTGTCCTTTTCCAAAGTTTCGCTTAAGAAGAAGTTGGGGTAATCGATAACCTCTTTATAATATAAGTAAATGGGGATCAATATGCGTCCAATTCTTCCGTTGCCATCAAGAAATGGGTGAATGGTTTCAAATTGCGCATGAATGATGGCGATGCGGACCAGCTCATTTAGATTATCTTTGGGATTATTGATATACTTCTCCAGGTTATCCATGTATTTATCAACCAGCTGAGGTTCCGGAGGGATGTATGTTGCAGTTTCAATTGTACATCCTGCGGGACCTATGAAGTTTTGACTTTTACGATATTCACCGGGAGAACGGTTACTTCCCCGAACTGCATTTGACATAAGGGTTTTGTGCAGCAATTTAAAGAGCCTTGTAGAAATGGGCAACATTCTAAGCGTTTCCATCCCTTGATTTAAGGCGTGGAAGTAATTCATTACCTCTTGAACATCTTTATTATTTTTGCGGCTTTGTGCCTCGACTTCCAGAACTTCATCCAACGTGACTTGCGTGCCTTCAATCTTGGTTGACTGAACTGCTTCATTCAGCATGATGGGATTCAAAAGAAGCTTGGGGGAAACTTTTGCATTCCTAAGCATGATCTGGTATTGAGCAACACTTTTATTTGCGTTGATCAGTTCATTGATAAATGTTAACTGGTCAATTACGTCTTCTCCTAGAGGCAATAACATTGGTTCAAAAGGAACCCTTCGCATACCATGTGCCCCCCTGTTTTTATAAAATAAAAAAATGAAAACAACCGATGTGTTTTTCTTTTCTTGCAATCATTTTATCCGATTTTTGATAATAAATATACTCTGTTTGGATAGATTCAGAAAATATTCTATTCTAAGTTCATACTCATGTTTTTATTCTGATAAAACGGCACAATCTCTCTCTTGACGAGGCTCAATTTTTTATCTACAATAACCCCATTAAACCAATAGGAAATAACAGAATGCAGGTATTTGGAGGATCAAACGATATGAAACGTTTAGATGGTATCTATACAAAGCGTATACTGGCTGCAGTGATGGTTGCGGGTTTGGTCTTGGGAACGACAGCGTGCGGGAACAGCAATCAGGCTACCCAAGGGAATTCCGGCGGTACTCACCAGTCGACAACTCAGGAGGTCAATCTGAAGAAACTGCGGGCTGGGTATCTGAATGTGATGGACGATGCCCAGATGATGCTCGCACACGAGGCAGGTCTGTACAAGAAGCACGGTCTTGATGTGGAAATGCAGATGTTTAACAGCGGGACCGACCTGATCAAGGCAATCGTGGGCGGACAGTTGGATGCCGGTGTGCTTGGATTTACCAATGCGCTCACCTGGCTGGACAAAGGAGCAGATATCAAGATTGTGGGCGGAGCGCAGATGGGCTTCCACAGTATGTTGGTCCGTAAAGACAGCGGCATCAAGTCGCTTTCGGATCTCAAAGGCAAGTCGGTGGCTTCCCAGCAGCAAGGAAGCACCGCGGATATTGTTTTGAACGGCGTGGTTTGGAAGAAGGCGGGCATCACCAAGAAAGATGTCCAAATGCAATACGTGTCTCCGTCAGTTGCAATCCAGTCTCTGCAAGCTGGGAAAGTGGATGCCGCATTTGTCTTTGAACCTTATGATTCGATCGCTCGTCTGACCTCTCCGGTAGAGCAAATCTATGAGATCGGAAAGGAATGGCCGTTTCCCTGCATGGTGGTGATTACCTCCGGCAAAATGACCAAGGAAAACCGGGATGTTGTGTACAAAATGCTTGACGCGCAAAAAGAAGCGATTGAGATGTTGCGGCAGAAGCCGGGAGAATCGGCCAAGTTGATCCAGAAACACTTCATCAAGGAGGACACCCTGCAAACCTCGACCGGCGGAACGGTTTCCGCAACCAAGGTGATTGAGGAGTCGATCAAGTCCCAGCAATTCGAATGGGCGATCACGCCGCAGCAAATTGACAGAATGCAGGAAATCTCCAGGATGATGGTCGAACAGGGAATTCTGAAGCAGGACATTGATGTGAAGAAAGCGCTCGATTTGAGCTGGCAGGAACAAATCAAGAAGTAAGGGCAGGGAACAAGCATGAACCAGACTAGTCGCCGGATATGGCGCAGAACATGGCCCTTTCTGACTGCTGTAGGCAGTTTGTTGGCAATTTGGCAGGTGGCGGCATTTTTTGCGCCGCCTTACTTGTTGCCTGGAATCCCGAAAGTATTCGGGCGTTTGCTTGAGGCGGTGACGGAACCGGATTTTCTTGCCTCATTGAATGACAGTCTGTTCCGGCTTCTGGTCGGATACCCGACCGCATGCCTGCTGGGGGGACTGTTGGGGCTGCTGGCAGGTCTTTTCCGTGGATTTGCCGTTTATCTGCGGAGTCTGATTGCCATTCTGCAGTCGATTCCGCCCATTACTTGGATTCCATTCCTGATCATCCTGATTGGCTTTGGGAATGCTCCCATCATTACGGTGATTATCATCGCCAGTTTCTTTCCGATGGCACTATCCGTCATGAACGCAACGGAAGGGGTCGTCCGTACGCATCTGGAAGTGGCAAAGGTCCTGGGAGCCACCAAGGGACAGCTCTTGAAAAAAGTGTATCTGCCCGAAACGCTGCCAGCCTTTATCACAGGCGCTCAAGTGGCATTCGGGAATGCCTGGCGCTCCCTGATTGCCAGTGAGATGGTCGGCGGGGCTGCCACAGGGTTGGGATTCTCCATCCGGTTTGCCGGAGAAGTGGCCCAAATGGGCGATGTCCTGTTGTACATCGTAATCATTGGGACCATCGCCATACTCTTTGATCTCGTGGTGCTGGAAGGGCTCAAGCGCCGGTTGCTGAAGTGGCGGTACGTTGGCGGGGGGAGTGAAGCCTGATGCAAACATTGGAACTTCAAAGCGTCCATAAATCCTTTGAAACCCTGAAAGTCCTTGAAGATGTAAATCTGCGAGTGAAGCAGGGGGAATTTGCAGCGATTGTGGGACCCTCCGGCTGTGGCAAAAGTACCGTGCTGCGTATGGTGGCCGGGCTTGAAACCGCAGACACCGGCAAAGTGCTGGCAGGCGGGCAGCCCATCACCAAGCCTTCGCCTGACCGAATGATGATTTTTCAGGAACATGCGTTGTATCCTTGGTCTACAGTTGAAGAAAACGTGGGCTTCGGTTTGGAACTGGCCAATGTTCCCAAACAGGAACGCCGTGAGCGTGTACAAGCCATTCTTGAGAAAGTAGGTCTCACAGGCTTTGAAAAATACTACCCCAGCCAGTTGTCAGGCGGGATGCGCCAGCGGGTCTCCATAGCCCGGGCGCTTGTGATGGACCCCGATGTCCTGCTGCTTGATGAGCCTTACGGGGCGCTTGATGCAATGACCAAGCTGACCATGCAAAATGAGCTTCTGAACCTCTGGCAGGGATCAGGCAAGACGATGCTTCTGATTACGCATGATATTGATGAAGCGCTTTATCTGGCTGACCGGATTTTTGTCATGAGTCCGCGTCCAGGGCGTGTGGTGGAGACGATGGACCTGGATCTTCCCCGCCCCCGTAACCGGAATGGCGAGCGCTTTATCCAACTGCGGCAGGACATCATGAGAATCCTTGGCTTGGGTGAATAGCAAAGATCTGCCTGGAATGGGGTTTTACTGCAATGAAGGTACACAATGATATTCTGGAACTGGTCGGAAATACGCCCATTGTCAAACTGAACCGGATCCCTGAGCCTGATGGGGCATGCGTTTATATGAAGCTGGAATCTTTCAACCCGGGCAGAAGTGTCAAGGACCGGGCTGCGTCCAACATGCTCCGGCGAGCGGAAGAAGAGGGCAAGATTCTGTCCGGGAAGAGCACGATCATTGAACCGACTTCGGGCAACACTGGAATCGGACTGGCTATGGCTTGTGCAGCCAAAGGATACCGCTGCATCATTACGATGCCGGATAACGCAACAATTGAGAGAGTGAAACTGATGAGGGCATTTGGGGCTGAAGTGCATCTGACCCCCTGTTCCCTTCGAATGCAGGGTGCGATTGACAAGGCGAACGAGTTGGCAGAGCAGATTCCCCACAGCTTCATTCCCATGCAGTTCGAAAATGCGGCCAACCCGGACGCACACCGTAACACGACGGCGGTTGAAATCTTTGAAGCCTTT